>NZ_JBHYIG010000412.1:0-6243 GCF_042740015.1 Streptomyces sp. NPDC059037 | reverse complement strand
GCCGCCCCGGCCGCCCAGCTTTTGCCGACCCCGATCGTCCCGAGCACGACAAAACACACAGATTGTGAGCGCATCGCGTCGTGCCCTACCCAGGGCTCGCGCCCGGCGATCCCGGGCGCCCCGCACGACGAGAGGCACCACCCCATGCACGACACCGGAACCGCGACCCTGCCGGCTCCGGCCCCCGACCAGGAAGAACAGCACGAAGAGCAGAGCAGGCACGCTCGGCGCTTCGGACTGCCGATCGCCACCTGCCTCGTCATGGGCAACATCATCGGCGGCGGCATCTTCCTGCTCCCGGCCTCCGTCGCCCCCTTCGGCACCATCAGCCTCGTCGCGTTCGCCGTCCTGACCGCGGGCGCCATCGCCCTCGCGCTCGTCTTCGGGCGGCTCGCCCGCCGCGATCCGCGCACCGGCGGACCGTACGTCTACGCACGTGAGGCGTTCGGCGACTTCGCCGGATTCCTCTCGGCCTGGTCCTACTGGGCCACCGCCTGGGTGTCGAACGCGGCGCTCGCCGTCGCGGCCGTCGGCTATCTCGACGTCCTGATACCGGTCAACGACCACAAGTGGACCGCCTGCCTGGCCGCCCTGGTGCTCCAACTGCTCCCCGCGCTCGCGAACTTCGCGGGCACCCGGTACGTCGGCGCGGTCCAGGTCGTCGCCACCGTCCTGAAGTTCCTGCCGCTGCTCCTCGTCGCCGTCGGCGGACTCTTCTTCTTCGACAGCGGCAACCTCGGGCCCTTCCAAGCGAGCGACGACAGCCCCGTCGGCGCCGTCTCCGCGTCCGCCGCGATCCTGCTCTTCTCCTACCTGGGCGTCGAGTCGGCCGCCGTCAGTGCCGGCGAGGTGCGCGATCCGCGGCGCAACGTCGGGCGCGCCACCATCCTCGGCACGCTGGGCGCCGCCCTGGTCTATCTGCTCGGCACCCTCGCCGTCTTCGGCACCGTCGCCCACGACAAGCTCGTCGGCTCGACCGCGCCGTTCTCGGACGCCGTCAACGTCATGTTCGGCGGGTCATGGGGCGGCATCGCGGTCGCCTGCGCGGCGGTCGTGTCGATCCTCGGCGCCCTCAACGGCTGGACGCTGCTGAGCGCCCAGACGCCGTACGCGGCCGCCAAGGACGGGCTCTTCCCGCCCGCCTTCGGCAAGAAGAAGCGCGGTGTGCCGACCGCCGGCGTCCTGGTCACCGTCGTCCTCGCCTCGCTGCTCACCGTCTACAACTACACGGCCGGTTCCAGCGGCGTCTTCGAGTCCCTCGTCCTGATCACCACGTTCACGGCGACCGTGCCCTACCTCCTGGCCACCGCCGCGCAGATCTTCTTCCTGATCTCCGGTCAGGGCGAGCGCGTCAACCGCGGCCGCCTGGTGCGGGACGGGATCCTCGCGGCCATCGCGTGCGGCTTCTCCATGTGGCTCGTCGCCGGGTCCGGGTACGCGGCCGTCTACCAGGGCGTGCTGTTCCTCTTCGCGGGCGTCATCGTCTACGCGTGGATGGCGGCCCGCAAGAAGCGGACCGCCACCCACTGATTCCCCGACCCCCGTCGGTCGTTGCCCCTGCCCCGGACTACCGGGCCAGCGGGGCGACCACCCAGCGGCGGGTGGTGAACATGCCGTCGGGCGGGCCGATCTCGATCAGCTTGCGGGCGGCCGGGTAGGCCTCGTTGCCCTCGATCTCATAGCCGACGTCGAACGTGCCCGGCACGTCCCTGACCTGGGGATCCTGCTGAGCCTTGGCGCCCTTGCCGCCGGGCTCGTCGGCCGTGACGGCGGCGAGTTCGGCGAGCAGCTTCTGCTGGGCGGCGGCCAGCGCCTTGCGCGGGTCGCGCTCCAGCGGCACGGCGGCCGCCTTGCCGCCCTGGGGCGGCGGCGAGATGTCCGTGCTCGGCTCGCGCGTCGTACCGGTGGTCTCACGCGTGGAGATCTGCGCCTGGACGACGGTGGCGTCGTTGTCCAGGGCCACCCGGATAAGACCGCGGTCCGGGGTGATGACCGGTATGCCGTCGAAGACCTGCCGGAACGTCACATGGGTCTCAAGCGACACCGGCTGCCCGAGCTCGGAGCCGTCCTTCGCCCCGGAGTTCTGCATCAGGTCGTGCACGCTGTCGACGACGAGCTCGGCGCCGTCCGCGTGCTGCTCGGCGAACGCGCGCGCGGCCTCGACCGCACGCTCGGTGGGCAGCTGGCGCAGATTGCGGTGGTTGGCCTCGGCGAGCTTGACCCAGCGGACCGCGTGCGGCGCGGTCGATATGGTCCGGTCGCCGGAGGTGGCGCTGAGCACGCCCTGCCGCTCGACCTGCACCTCTTGCAGCGCCGCCGACGGGAAGTTGGCGAGCTGCCCCATCTTGGTGAGCTCCTGGCCCGGGTCGCGCGGCGCGAGCTGCACGATCTGCGGGCTGCTCGGCGCCTGCGTCAGGGGCTCCCTGAGGGTGTCGCGCGCGTAGTACCAGCGCCACGCGTACCAGTTGTCCGGCACATGCTCGCGGTACAGGGTGCGCTCGCCGTTGAGGCGGGCGTTGGCGTCGGCCTGGGTGGCGCCGACCGCGCAGACCGAGGGCGCCTGGCCCTTGTAGATGTCCCAACTCGCGTTCAGCCAGGCGTCGGTGAAGGTCTGCCCGGCCCGCCACTTCTCCCAGAACTTCTTGCCGTAGTCCGGGCTGTCGATGCTGACCGTCTCGAACCCGAAGATCATCCGGAAGCCGATGTTGGGGCCCGCCCAGGTGCGGATCGGGGAGTGCCCGCCGAGCACCCGCAGCGAGGTGCAGGTGGACCAGAAGACGTAGTTGGCCTTCTCGTTGCCCAGCGCCATCCGGTTGGAGACGGCGTCGCTGCGGCCGTCCCAGACCGCGCCGAGTGGCGCGAAGAAGACCCCGTTCCCGTCCATGCCGCCGTGGCCGGAGTGGTAGACCGCGACCACCGCGTCCATGCCGTAGCGGTCCTGCCAGTTGTCGTACGTCTCTTCGTACGCCCACACCTGGGCGCCACCGTCCGCGAACCAGAAGTTGCGGTCGTAGAACTGCTGGAGGTACGCGAGCCACCCGGTGGCGTCGGCGTGCGTGTGGAAGAGCGGTGACTGGTTGACGAACTTCTGGATGCTGAACGCACCCCACCAGCCGAACGTCGAGTCGCGGTCACCGGCGGCTCCCGGCTTCTCCGCTTCCAGCGGTGACGGACCGCGGTCCGTGTAATTCATGCGCATGGCCAAACCCCCTGAGGTGAATTCCTCGTCCCGTGCGCGAGGGGGCCTCAAAATGTCACCGCGCCGGAACCTTGCCCAGTTGCCATTCCGGCCATAGCGGGCACGTACCAGGGCTTTCACCCTGCCCCATGCGCCTCCCTTGAGGGGGCGTGCGGGGTGGTACGCGGTGGGGCGCGATGGGCCTCCGTGGAGCGAAAAATGGTGTGCGTCCCGACTCGCGCAGCGCACACACTGTTCGTACCGGACCTCGCGCACCTGCGCGCCCCACTCGAACACCCCCAAGGAGCCCCTGCGTGCAGGCTGCTGTCAGCGTCACTCCCGCCAGGATTCCCGAGCTGCTGCTCGGGCTCGCCACGGTGCGGCCCGTTTTCATCTGGGGCGCGCCCGGCATCGGAAAGTCGTCCCTGGTAAGGAAGTTCGCCGACTCCCTCGGCCTGGAGTGCGTGAGCCTGCTGGGTACGCAGCTGGCTCCTGAGGACCTCATCGGCGTACCGCAGATCCGTGACGGCCGTTCGGTGTTCTGCCCGCCGGAGTCGATCGCGCGGGACGAGCCGTACTGCCTGTTCCTCGACGAGCTGAACGCGGCGACACCGGACGTCCAGAAGGCGTTCTACTCGCTGATCCTGGACCGGCGGATCGGCAACTACGAACTGCCCGAGGGCTCGATCGTCATCGGCGCGGGCAACCGTGCCACGGACAACGCGCTCGCCCGTCCGATCTCGTCCGCGCTCGTCAACCGGCTTGCGCATGTGCACCTTTCGGCATCCGTGACGGACTGGCTGGGGTGGGCTGCGGGGCACGGCATCCACCCCTGGATCACGGACTACCTGACCGACCGGCCCGACCACCTGTGGTCGAAGCCGCCGAAGACGGAGGAGCCGTTCTCCACGCCACGGTCCTGGCACATGCTGTCCGACGCGCTGCACTCGTTCGGGCCGACGCTGGACGAGGAGACCCTGAAGGTCGTCGCGCACGGGACGCTGACGCCGGGGCACGCGGTCGCCTTCTGCGGATACGTCAAGGTCGTGCGGAGCCGGTTCGGGCTCGACGCGATCCTGAAGGGCGACGCGCGGTGGCCTCATCGGCCGGAGGAGCGGGACCTTCTGTACTACCTCGCGGAGTCGTTCCGGGGGCGGCTGGCGAAGGAGCTCCCGGCGTCCAAGGAGCACGCGTCGCCGTCCGTCCGGCAGACGGCGTACCGGGCCAAGTCGCTCCTTGTGCAGCTGGCGGAGATCTCGGTTGAGGTCGCCCAGACGGTCATCGCGGACGACGCGGACGGCAATCCGCTGCTGCCGGCGTGGTTCCTGGTGGAGGCGGCGAGGGACATGCCGCGACTGGTGGAGGCGAGGCGGTGACCCTGCGGATCTTTTCCCGCCCTCCCCCAAGCTCTTAATGAGCAGGGGGGACCCCCTTCCCGATTGCCCGGCAGCACGGCACGCAATGCCCCCAGGAGCGACCCCGCATGACCCGCCCCCGCAAGGACAAGAACCCCCGCCCCGACCCCGCAACAGAGGCCTACCTCAAGGGACTTGCCATGGTGCGGAGCAACCCCGCCCTCGACTCCCTGGAAGCGGACTTCTGCCGGACCGGCTGCCGTGTCGCGCCCCCGCGGGGCCACGCCCTCGTCGACTCCGACGGCTGCGTGCACGTCCACCCCACCCGCCTCGCCACCCCCGGCGAATGGGCCTGGGCGCTCTCCCACTGCCTGCTGCACCTCGGCTTCGGTCACGTCCCCGCCGCCAAGGGCAAGCGCGAGCAGCCGGACCGGTTCGACCTCGCGGCGCGCTGCGTGGTCGTCCACCGGTTCCAGCAGACGTTCCCCGTCGGCAACCCGCCCGACGACCTGCCCAGCACGTTCCCCGGCGGCGACGAGGAGCAGCTCGCCGCGCGCTGGCGGCGTGACGGCATCCCGCCCCAGTACGAGCACTGCGGCGCCGGCGGCACCGCCCCCGACCAGGTGCTTGAGCCCTGGCCCGCCTGGTACGGCCCGGTCAAGGACTGGCAGACCGTCTTCGCGCACGCCCTCACCCGCACGGTGTCCGCCGCCATGGACGTGGCGGGCGGGCGCCGTGACGAGCTGAAGGGTGAGCGCGTGCCCACCCGCCCCTGGGAGCGCGCGCTCAACTGGTTCGTGTCCTCCTACCCCCTCCTCGGCGGCATCGCGGCCGGCATGACGGTCGTCGCGGACGCCGAACTCGCCCGCGCCCACGACATCTCCGTCGCCGCGGTCAACGCCGACGCCGGGGAGATCTACATCAACCCGCTGAAGCGGTACGCCGACGAGGAGTGGCGGTTCATCCTCGCCCACGAGATGCTGCACGCCGCCCTGCGGCACGGTGATCGACGGGGAGCCCGCGACCCGTATCTCTTCAATGTCGCCGCCGACTACGTCATCAACGGCTGGCTGCGCGAGATGGGCGTCGGTGAGATGCCCGAAGGGCTGCTGTACGACCCGGAGTTGGCGGGGCTCTCCGCCGAGGAGGTGTACGACAGGATCGTCGCCGACCAGCGCCGCATGCGCCGGATGGCGACCCTGCGCGGCAAGGGGCGCGGCGACATCCTCGGGGAGCCGCTCGGGCCCGTGGGGGACTATGTCGACCTCGACGAGTTCTACCGGCGCGGACTCGTGCAGGGGAATGAACTGCATCACCAGCAGGACCGGGGCCTGTTGCCCGGCGGTCTCATCGAGGAGATCCGCGCGCTCGCGCATCCGCCCGTGCCGTGGGACGCCCAACTGGCCCGCTGGTTCGACGCGTTCGTGCCCCGGCCCGAGCCCCTGCGCAGCTACGCGCGGCCCTCGCGCCGCCAGGCGTCGACCCCCGGCATCCCGCGCGCGGGCCGCCACCACCCGCCCGAGGAGATCGCCCGCTGCACCTTCGGCGTCGTCCTCGACACCTCCGGGTCCATGAGCCGCGTCCTGCTCGGCAAGGCGCTGGGCGCCATCGCCTCGTACGCCACCGCACGCGACGTACCGGCGGGGCGGGGGCCGGGCGGGGGGGGCGGGGCCCCCCCCCCGCGGGTGTGGGCGGGCCGCGCGAGAGAGA
>NZ_JBHYIG010000411.1:0-6262 GCF_042740015.1 Streptomyces sp. NPDC059037 | reverse complement strand
AAAAACCCACCGCTCGATTCCTATACGGTGCGGGAGCACCCCGCCACCTGGCCCCGACACGCCGGCTCGAAGGGGGGCCCCGCCGCGGAGGCCGTCACCCCCGCTTGACGGTGGATCTTTTATGGGTGCACACTCACCGTCACGTAAGCGAGCGTTCGTTTTTCTTGGCGTGAAGGGGTGCCGTGACCGACTTCGCGATGACCGTCGTCCTGTGCCTGGTGTCCGCCGTCGCGTACGCGGGCGGCGCGGTGCTCCAAGAACGGGTCGCGGCGGCCTTCACCGGACACGCCTACGCCCCCCTGCGCCACCCGCTGTGGTGGGTGGCCGTCGCGCTCAACGGCCTGGGCGCCGCCCTGCACGTGGGCGCGCTCGCCTTTGGACCGCTGAGCCTGGTGCAGCCGCTGGGCGCGCTGACCATCGTCTTCGCGCTGCCGATGGCGGCGGTCTTCGTGGGCAGGCGGGTCGGGGCGGCGGCCTGGTGCGGCGCGGTCATGGCGTCGGTGGGACTTGCCGGGCTGCTCGCGCTGACGGGGTCGCCCTCCTCCGAGCACTCCCTGAGCGGAAGGGAAGGCCTTGCGGTGGGCCTGGTGGCGAGCGGGGCCGTGGCCGCGCTGATGGCCGCGGCGCTCGCCGTGCACCGGCATCCCGCGGCGCGGGCCGTTCTCCTGGCGGGGGCGGCGGGCGTGGCCTCGGGGATCGCGTCGGTGTTCGTGAAGACGGTCGCGGTGGACTTCACCCGGGCCGGCCTGTGGGCACAGCTGCCGAGCCTTCTGACGATCGCGGTGCTTGCCACCGCGGGGCTGCTGCTGTCGCAGGCGTCCTATCGCGGGGTGGGTCTCGCCGCCCCGCTGGCCACGGTGACCGTGATGAATTCCGTGGCCGCGGCGGCTGTTGGGGTCACCCTGTTCGGGGAGACCTTCCGGTACGGAGCCACCGGGACGGCGGCGGCCCTGGGGTGCGGGGTGATAGCCGCCGGGGGCGTGGTCCTGCTGACCACGCAGCGGCTCAGGCGGGCTTCCGGTGCGGCGGCTGTCTGTTAGACCGGCCGGCGGCGATGCCGTAGCGGGGAGCGCGAACGCCAGGCCGATACATATAGTTTCGCTGGTGTTTCCACGAATAGACCGCAGAAACAAGTTCGCCGCGTGGTGCCGGCCACGGGTGATCCTGTGGGCCACGGCCGGTGTGGTGGCCCTCGGATTCCTTGTCGCGCTGGAGATCGCCGCGCGTCGCTACGGCGGCGTGCCGGGGCCGATCACCAATCAGGTGCGAGAGGTGCTGTTCCCGCCCAAACCGGGGCCGCTGTACGGCGGTCTCGCGTTGATGATGGTCGTGCTCAGCTGGCGGCAGCGGTTCATCGCGGCGGGTGCCGCTGTCGGCATCGACGTCGTCTTCGTCGTGGTGCGGTGGGCGGTCGACGCCGAGGTGCCCGAGGGGCAGGCCTTCGGCAATGGCGCGTTGTGGGTGATGCTGGGCTGTGCGGTCTTCGCGGTCACGCGCCGCACCGGCCGGGAGCGGATGCTGCTCCTCAAGGGCGTCGGCCTCGGGCTGCTCCTGGTGGCCGGCCGCAAGACCGGTGACACCTGGCTGCTCATCACGGCGAAGACCCGCCCGACCGTGCTCGACCCTTATGTGGCGACCGCCGATCACGCGCTGGGGGACCCGTCGTGGCTGGCGGGGCGGCTCCTCAGGGCCAGCGGCCCGGTCAGCACCCACGTTCTCGACCTGGTCTACGCCCAGCTCGCGGTGGCCGCGGTCGCCGTCGCCCTGTACCAGCTGCGCAACGTGGCGGCCGAGGGGCGCTTCCCGCGCCATCATCTGGTGCGCACCTTTCTGGTCATCGGCCTGCTCGGTCCCGCCGTCTACATGATCTTCCCGGTGGTCGGGCCGATCTTCACCTACGGCCCGGGAACCTCCGGCACCGGCGGCCTCCAGTGGGCGGTGGCCGACCTGTGGCCGCACACGCCGCCGCCGATCGGTACCCCGCACCCGGTGCCGTACGACGGCATCACCCCTCGCAACTGCATGCCCAGCCTGCACACCGCGTGGGCCACCGCGATCTTCATTCACTCCCGCAAGGGGCCACGCCTGCTGCGCTACGCGGGCACGTTCTGGCTCGTCGCCACGCTCGGCGCGACGCTGGGCTTCGGCTACCACTACGGCGTGGATCTCATCGCCGGCGTGGTGTTCGTCCTCACGGTCGAGGCCGCGCTGCGCTCGTTCGACCGCGGCTGGGAACGGCAGGGCATCCAGCTGGTCGCCTACGGCACGACCGTCTTCGCCGCGCTCTTGGTCGCCTATCGCTGGCTGCCGGTGGAGATGGCCAGGTATCCGGTGGTGTTCGGACCGCTTCTGATCCTGGCGCTCGCCTCCGTGATCTACGGCTACGTACGGACCACCAGACGGTGGGACGCGACGCCCGCGCCGGTGCGGCTGCCGCGGCAGGCGGAACCGCAACCGGCGGCCGAACTGGTGTGAGCCGGGCCGGGCTCACGGGCGGCCCGTCTCCGTCACCGGGCGGTCGTGGCGCAGATCGGCGAAGAGACGGGCCGACCTCTTCGCGTCCCACTTCAGTACGTTGCCCTTGGAGGTGGGGACGCCGATGCCGGACACGGGTACGTTGATCTGCTTGCCGTGGCCGCCCGTGACGCTCTGCACCGCGCGGAACATCCTGGTGAGATCGCGCAGGCTCATGTCCTTGTCGACGATGAGCGTGTCGAGTCCGGCCTGCATGGCCGGGCCCATCTCCAGCGGGTCGAAGAGGGTGTCGGGGCGTGCGGCCTGGTGGGCGAGGGTCGCCAGGAACTTCTGCTGGTTCTTCGACCTGCCCAGATCGCCCTCCTTCTCCTGGTGCCGCTGGCGGACGAACGCGAGCGCCTGCTTGCCGTTCAGGGTGTGGCAGCCCTTGCGCAGATCGGCGCCCGATTTCTCGTCCTTGATGTTCCGGTCGAGGCACATCCGTACGCCGCCGATGGCGTCGACGATGTTCACGAAACCGGCGAAGCCGATCTCCGCGTAGTGGTCGATGCGCAGACCGGTGTTCTGCTCGACGGTGTGCACAAGGAGTTCGGGGCCGCCGTAGGCGAAGGCGGCGTTCAGTTTGTCTCCCTCGGGGCGCTTCGTCTTGCCCGTCGACGTGTCGAGGCGGCCGGGCACGGTGACCCAGGAGTCGCGCGGCAGGCTGACCATGCTGGTGCCGTTGGCCCCGGTGTGCAGCAGCATCATCGAGTCGGTGCGCCTCCCCCCTCCCCCGCCGGCGTGCAGGTCCTGCACGTCGTCCTCGGAGAGCCCGTCGCGGCTGTCGGAGCCCACGATGAGGTAGTTGGTGCCCTCGCCGGGCGCCGGACGGTCGCCGTACGCGCCGAGGTCGACGTCACGGTTGAGCCGGGTCTCGGCCCAGCCGTACGTGCCGCCCGCCGCGACGACCACGACGGCCAGCAGGACGAGCACCGCCCTGCGCAGCCTTCTGCGCTTCACCTTCGGCTGCCTGGCGTGGGCGCGCCGAGGTCCGTAGCGGGAGCTGGGGCGGTCGGCGAACCGTTCACGCGTGGCAAGCGGGTCTGTCATGGTCAACTCCCTTGCAGGCTCCGCCGCTCCTCTTCGGGCGGCGCTTGAAGCAGATACGGATCGGCGGTTCCGGCGCGCTTCATGCTGTGCCACTTCAGTCGGGTGCCGAGCAGCGCCGTGGTCACGGAGTGGATGACCACCAGGTACATCAACTGCCGGTAGACGAACTGCTGGAGGGGAAGCACCCACAGCACACGCAGCCGTTCGCGGTCGAGCCGCAGCGCGTACGCGGCGGTGACCAACTGGATGGACAGGAAGCCGAACCAGACGAGCGCGGCCTCCACCGGGTCGCGGAACAACGCCCCGAACAGGGCGAACATGTCCACGACCGGCGCGCACAGCGGAAGGACGATCTGGAACAGCGTGACGTACAGGAACACGCGGCGGCCGAAGCGTCCTGCCGGGCCGACCTCCTTCACCGCGTGGCGGTGTTTCCACATCGACTGGAGGGTGCCGTAGCACCAGCGGTAGCGCTGGCGCCACAACTGCCGTACGGTGCCGGGCACTTCGGTCCAGGCGACCGCCGACTCCTCGTAGACGACGCGCCAGCCGGCCCGCCAGAGCGCCATCGTGAGGTCGGTGTCCTCGGCCAGGGTCTCGTCGCTGACGCCGCCGACGCCCATCAGCGCGTCCCTGCGGAAGGCGCCGATCGCCCCCGGCACCGTCGGCATGCACTCCAGGACCTCGAACATCCGCCGGTCCAGGTTGAATCCGAGTACGTACTCCAGGTGCTGCCATTTGCCCATCAGGCGCCGCCTGTTGCCGACCTTGGTGTTGCCGCTGACCGCGCCGACCGCCGGGTGGGCGAGCGGCTGGACGAGGCGGGCCAGGGCCTCGGGTTCGAAGATGGTGTCCGCGTCGACCATGACGACGATGTCGTGCCGGGCGTGCGCAAGGCCGGTGTTGAGGGCGCTCGGCTTGCCGCCGTTGGGCTGCCGGATCACCGTCACCCGCGGGTCGTCGATCTCCTCGGCGATGTCGGCGGTGGCGTCGGTCGAGCCGTCGTCGATCACGATGATCTGCAGATGCGGATGGGTGGAGGCGAGCAGCGAGTACACGGTGGAGGCGATGCCCGCCTCTTCGTTGTACGCGGGCACCAGGACCGTCACCGGGTCCCGCACCTCGCGAAGGCGTGGTGCGCCGGGCCGGTACCGGTGCAGCCTGCGCACGTGGATCCGGGCGAACACCGCGAACAGGAGCATCCGAAGCACGCCGAGCACGCCCGTGAGGGTCAGCGTCCACACCATCACGGTGAGGAAGGCGTGCCCGAGCCGCTGCGACCAGATCAGGCCGTCGCCCTTGATCTCATCGGCGACCGGGACCTCCTTGACGAAGGAGGGACGGCCGAGGCCGCCGCTGACGGTGGTGAACCACTTCACGCCGCGGTTCCGCAGGAGATCCTCGGCCTCGCGGTAGCCGAGGTCGGTCTGGCTGTGCTGCGACACGAGCCCCCGCCACGGCTTGCGGTCCTTGTAGTCCGACGCGACCACCAGATAGCCCTGCTCCGCCGCGCGCTTCGCGGCCGGCCACTGCGGGCCGCAGAGGGTGTCCGCCGCCGTGGTGTGGGGCAGCCTCAGCAGGGTGGTGTTGATGCCTGCCGCGCCCGCGAGCGCGCTCTGGGTGAGCGACAGTTCGAGCCGCGCGCGCAGCGGCGACGCGACGCCGAGGTCGCCGCCGCTGTAGGTGTACGAGCCGATCTCGTGGCCCTCGTACAGAATCCGCCGCATCAGCTCCGGGTGCCGGGCGGCGTCTTTCCCGTACACGAAGAAGGTCGCCCGCGCGTGGTGTCTGCGCAGCAGGTCGAGGAGGCGCGGCGTCCACACCGGGTCGGGGCCGCCGTCGAAGGTGAGCGCGACGGTCCGCGGCGGCATGGCCGCGGTGGTGACCCCCTTCGGGCCGAACCGCAGGATCGGTTTGCCGTCGTCGGCCTCGCGCGGGATCGGCCGGGTGCACAGCGGCTTGGTACGCGCCGCGTCGACCTGGTGGGTCGTCCAGCCCTCGAAGAGGAGGGTGACGGCGACCACCAGGAGGACAAGCAGGAGGACGAGCCAGTGTCCGCGCGGCGGGCGGCGGACAGCGGAACGCCGGATCACTGCCCGGGGCCTCCGGCCGGCGGGGCGGATCTGCCGTGCGGCGAGTTGCCGGTGTCCGGGCCGGAAGCCGCCGGTCCGTTCGTGCTCGGCGGCTGCGTGCCGACGGGCTGCCAGAGGCCGCTGATCAGCGTGCCGACGAGCAGCAGATACCCGAGGCAGGCGCAGACCACGGCAAGCGCCAGGCCTTGCAGCGTCCGCTTGCGCCAGCCCGACTGGTCGATGAAGACGGGGAGTCGGGGTGCGGCGGCGTCCTGGGTACGCCGCTCCACCGGGGGCACAAGAGGCGTCACTGCCTCCCGCTGCTCCCCGCGGGCAGGGGGTACGGACGACCATCGCCCGTCGTGGGGTGTGCTGGCTATGTGGGGGGTGCCCTGCACTGGTGCTCCTGATCTGCGGCCGCGCACGCGCGGCTCTTTGTCTGTGGGGGGTGGGGGCCCGGGGGGGCCCCCGGGTGCCCCGGGGTAGGCCGGTTCCCCCACCCCCCTCCCCCCCCCCCCCGGGGGGGTTGTGGTTCACCCACACACGGCCCATGACGGGGGGGAGCACAACCGGCCGGCAGCCCGACGCGGGCGTGGCACTCGGATTGGCGTCCATGACCCTGATCC
>NZ_JBHYIG010000410.1:0-6270 GCF_042740015.1 Streptomyces sp. NPDC059037 | reverse complement strand
GTGTGCCCACCCGTTCCGCCATGCGGAACGCCTGCCCACAAACCAACCGGCTGCTACTTCTCTGTAACGCCCGCCGAGTCGAACGTGGCGACCTCGTGCATCGCGCGTGCCGCGCTCTGGACCACGGGGAGGGCGAGCAGGGCTCCTGTGCCCTCGCCCAAGCGGAGGTCCAGGTCGACCAAGGGGCGCAGGCCCAGCTTGTTGAGGGCCGCCACGTGGCCCGGCTCCGCGCTGCGGTGGCCCGCGATGCAGGCCGCGAGGACCTCGGGGGCGATGGCGCGGGCGACCAGGGCCGCCGCGCCGGCGCTCACGCCGTCCAGGATGACGGGGGTTCGGAGGGAGGCTCCGCCGAGGAGGAGGCCGACCATCGCCGCGTGCTCCAGGCCGCCGATCGCCGCGAGGACGCCGATCGGGTCGGCCGGGTCCGGCTTGTGGAGGTCCAGGGCGCGCCGGACCACCTCGACCTTGCGGGCGTGCATCTCGTCGTTGATGCCGGTGCCGCGGCCGGTGACCTCCGCCGCGTCCACGTCCGTGTAGACGGAGATGAGGGCCGCGGACGCCGTCGTGTTCGCGATGCCCATCTCGCCGGTGAGCAGGGCCTTGTTGCCTGCCGCGACGAGGTCGCGGGCCGTCTCGATGCCTACCTCGATCGCAGCCTTGACCTCCTCGCGGGTCAGCGCGGGACCGGTCGTCATGTCCGCCGTGCCCGCGCGCACCTTGCGGGGCAGCAGGCCCGGCGTCGCCGGGAGTTCACTGGCCACGCCCACGTCGATGACGCAGACCTCGGCGCCCACCTGGTTGGCGAAGGCGTTGCAGACCGCGCCGCCGCCGAGGAAGTTGGCGACCATCTGGGCCGTCACCTCCTGGGGCCAGGCGGTGACGCCCTGGCCGTGCACGCCGTGGTCGCCCGCGAAGATCGCGACGGCCGCGGGCTCCGGGATCGGCGGCGGGCACTGCCGGGAGAGGCCGGACAGCTGCGCGGAGATGATCTCCAGCATGCCGAGCGCGCCCGGCGGCTTCGTCATCCGCTTCTGGCGTTCCCACGCCTCGCCGAGCGCCTTCGCGTCCAGCGGGCGGATGTTGGAGACGGTCTCGGCCAGCAGGTCGTGCAGGTCCTCGCCGGGCAGCGCGCGGCGGCCGTACGTCTCCTCGTGTACGACCCAGGAGAGCGGGCGGCGCTTGGACCAGCCTGCCTGCATCAGCTCGGGCTCCTGAGGGAACTCGTCGACGTATCCGACGCAGAGATAGGCCACCACTTCGAGGTGCTCGGGAAGACCGAGGGTTCTGACCATCTCGCGTTCGTCGAAGAAGCTGACCCAGCCGACGCCGAGGCCCTCGGCGCGCGCCGCGAGCCAGAGGTTCTCGACGGCCAGGGCCGAGGAGTACGGAGCCATCTGCGGCTGCGTGTGGCGGCCCAGGGTGTGGCGGCCGCCGCGGGTCGGATCGGCGGTGACGACGATGTTCACCGGGGTGTCGAGGATCGCCTCGATCTTCAGTTCCTTGAACTGCTTGGCACGGCCCTTGGGGAGCGACTTGGCGTACGCGTCCTTCTGGCGCATGGCCAGCTCGTGCATGGTGCGGCGGGTCTCCGCCGAGCGGATGACGACGAAGTCCCAGGGCTGGGAGTGGCCGACGGACGGCGCCGTGTGGGCCGCCTCCAGGACACGGAGCAGGACCTCGTGCGGGATCGGGTCGCCGCGGAAGCCGTTGCGGATGTCGCGGCGCTCGCGCATGACGCGCAGGACGGCTTCCCGTTCGGCGTCGTCGTAGCCGGGGGCCGCGGCGGACTCCGCCGGGTGGGTCGGCTGAGCCGGGTCCACGGGCTCCGCGGGCTCTGCCGCCTGGACGGGAGCGGGCTCGTCCGCGAGCTCCACCGGGGTGGCGGGCTCGGGCAGTTCGGTGGGCTCGGCCTCGGCTGCTGCTGTTGCTTCGGTTTCGGCTTCGGCTTCGACCGCCGGTTCCGCTTCCGGTTCGGCTGCCTCGGTCACGGGCTCCGGTGCCTCGGCGGCGACGGGTGCTTCTGCCGTGTCCGGTACGGGAGTTGCCGCCGCGTCCGGTACGGGCGTCCCTGCCATGGACGCCGCGCCGTCACGAGGGGCCGGCACGGTGGCCGCGGGCCGGGGTGCGGGCTGGACCGCGGGCTCGGGGGCCTCGGCGGTCTCGATGGCCTCGGGGACTTGGGGGACCTCGACGACCTGGGGGACCTCGGCGGCTTCCACGGGGGCCGGGGTCTCCGGGGTGCTCAGCGTCTCCGGGGCGTCCGCCTGCGGTGCGGCCTCTGCGGCCGGCTCGGCCTCGGCGGGCTCCGGCTGCGGGGCCTCGAAGTACTCCGGGGGCACGTCCACCGGGTGCGGAGGCGTCGGTGCGAGGTGCGGAGGCGTCGGTACCGAACCCTCGACCGGCACGAACTGGCCGAGCGGCGCGGGCGTGGGGGCCATCGGGGCGTCCGTGTGCTGGACGGCCTGCGGGATCTGCGGGCCCTGCCCGGCGTGCGGGAGGTGCCCGTCGCCCGGAACCGGTGCGTCCGCCCAGGGCTGCGCGGCGGCCACGGCGAACGGCTGCTGACCGGCGGCAGCCTCGTGGGCGGGCATGCCCACGGCTGACAACTGCGCCCCGTCGGGGGCGAGCGGGAACTCCTGGCTCGCCTCCGGCACCGGTACCTGCTGGTCCGCGACCGGCGGCAGCACGGCCTGGCCGGTGGCCGACGGCTGATCGGCGTCCTGCGCACCCGGGACGTCCAGCGCCTCGGCGGCGAACGCGGGCTCACCGCCGTCCGCGGCCTGCGGGAAGGCGGCCGCGGGGGTGCCGGCGGCGGGCGTTGCGGCGGGCGTGGGTTCGGGCAGCTCGGCGGCGGCCGGTGCGGGCTGCGGGGCCTCGGGCGCGAGTACGTCCGGCGTGCTCAGCGGGACCTGTGCGTCCTGCGCTACCGGTGTGGGCTCCGCGTTCTGTGTGCTCTGTGTGCTCTGTGCGTTCTGTGGGTTCTGAGGTGCGGGTGTGGCGTCCGGGACGACCGTTTCTGCTGGTGCGACCGGCTGCCCTTGCTGCGAAGGCTGCCCGAGCTGCTCAGCCTGAGGCTGCGGCTGCGGCGTCCACGGCGTCGCCCCCTGCGGCGGGATCTCGCCGAGCTGCGGAGCCGGCAGTATCCCCTCGCCTTCGCGCGGGATGTCGAGGTACTCGGGGCCGACGGTCGGCGGCCCCGCATGGCGCGCGGGCACGGCGTGCTGCGGCGCACCGGCGGGCCCGCGGTCGGCGAGCGAACGTACGGGGCTGCCCGTGCCGTCGGGCACGGCGGGGCCCGAAGGACCCCGGTGCAGCGGGCGGCGTGCGGGACCGGCGTGCGAGGCGGGCGCGGGGCCCGTCGCGCCGGGCAGCTGGACGCCGTTCAGATCGACCGAGCCGCTGTCACGGCCCGCCGTCTCGTGCGGGCCCGGCTGGTGCGCGGCCTGGGGCTGCGCGGTCTGCGGCTGCGCGGCCACGGGCTGGCCGCCCAGGGACGGATCGGCTGCCACAGGCTGCTGACCGCTCCCCTGCTGGGTGACGGCGTAGGCGGCGGCCTGCGGCTGCTGCGGTGCCGGCTGCGCCTCGCTCCAGGCGCCCTGCGCGCCCGGCATCAGGAGCAGGTCGTCGTCCTCGGCGGAGGCGACGCCCTCGGCGGGATTCTCGGAGGGGTCGAGGTAGGTGTACGCACCCGGGGCGGCGACGCCCGGCTGCTCCACCAAGCCTGCGTTCTCCGGCAGTCCCTCGGCCGGGACCTGGCCGGTGTCGGTCATGCTTAACCCCTCGCCCATCGGTTAGTGCTTCTTCGACCACCCCTCGGCCTTCGGCCGGGGAAGCCCCATTGCCCGGAGCGGCGCACCAACCGCCCGTCATTCTCAACGAGCGTGCGCGCCGCGCGGCACGAACCGCGTACGGACAACAGGCATTGTCCCGGTCGGCCTGCCGTCATGGCAGCTTGATCCGCAACGGCCCGCTGTGGACTGCGCCACGTTGCGCGCCCTCCGGTCATGCCGTACCACACACCCCCCAAAACGGGCGAGCTTTCCGGACATTGACCAACTATTTGCCGGACACCCTGGTGCGGTACAACGATCGGCCAGCCTACCTCGCGCCCTGCGGTGGCAGGGTCACGGGGCGCGATCGGCCAACTGTCCGGAGAGGACGAAGACGACCGTCCGCTCCCGCTCCGTCCACGCGCGCGTGTCGAGCTCGACGGACTGCAGCAGGGCGCACTCCACGACGTATCCGTGCTCCGTCAGGTCCCTGCCGATGAGTTCGGCCTCGTCGCGCGTCGACGCGTGCGTCACGATGCGCGCGGGGCGGCGGTCGGCGACGGCGGAGACCACCGCGGCTCCCCCGCCCCCGACGCGTACGACATCGGGTTCGGGCAGGTCTTCGAGGATGTGCGGGGCCGTGCCGTGCACGATCTGCGGCTGTACGCCGAAATGGCGGGAAACGGCCGTGGTGCGGGCGCAGGCGTCGGGGTCGCGGTCGACGGCGATGACCGCGGCGCCGAACCGGGCGGCCTCCGCGGTGAAGGCGCCGCTGCCGCAGCCGATGTCCCAGACGAGGTCGCCCACGCGCGGCCCGATGCGGGCGAGTTGGGCGGCCCGGAGACGGTCGCTCTCGCCCTCGCCGAGCTGGGCGTCGCCGCCGTACGCCGATGCGGGCAGCGCCCAGCCGCGCGGGGTGCCCGGGTCGCGGCCCGCGATCCAGCCGGTGTCGGATGCGGCGACCGGGCCGCCTATGACGATCACGACGTTCGGGTCGCGCCAGGTGTGGTCGGCGGCCTTGTCCGAAGTGAGGACGGTGACCTGTTCGCGCTCGGTGCCGAGCTCCTCGCAGATCACGAAGGTGCGGTGGACTCCCTGGAGGAGCAGGCCGAGCTCGGCGGGGCCCGCGCCGGGCGAGGTGAGGACCGCGACCTTGGTGTGCGCGCGGCAGACGTTCACGGCCCGGCGCAGGGTGCGCGGGTGGGCGACCACGACCTGGGCGTCGTCCCAGGGCATCCCGGCGCGGGCGAAGGCCTGGGCGACGGCGGAGACGGCGGGCACGACCTCGACCTCGAGGCCGAATTCCGGGGCGCGCAGGGTGCGTACGACGCCGAAGAAGCCGGGGTCGCCGTCGGCGAGGACCACGGCGGTGCCCCGGTGGGCGGCGATGCGGCGGGCGGCCAGGCTCACGCTGCCCAGGCGGATCCTTTCGGCGGCCTGGGGCACTTCGGCGAGCGCCAGGTGGTGGGCGGCGCCCGCGACGAGGGTGGCGGCGCCGAGCGCCGAGCGCGCGGCGGCGGTCAGCGGCGAGCCGTCCCAGCCGATCACCGTGACGCGGTCGGCCATCTTCGTCGGTCTCCTGGGTTCTCGCGGGTCGGCAGTGCGGGCCGGTTAGGTGCAGGGGGCAACCGCGCCTGCGGCCAGGGCGAGCGTACCTGGTGGGATCCGGCGGTGGCCGAGGGGTCAGTTCCAGTCGGAGAACGCGCTGAACCCGCTGTCCGCGAGCTGCTCGCCGACGCCCTCCAGGTCCTCGGGGAGCAGGCTCCACACGATGAGGTCGGTCCGTACGTCGAGCCAGCCGCCGAACGGATCGCCGCCGTTCCTCGTACGCGCTATCCAGGCGCCCCGCAGGACGCCCTCGCTGATGCAGCCGATCTTCTGCGCGACCTGCTGGGCGGCGGTGTTGTCTGCGGCGGTGCGCAGCTCGATGCGCTCGAAGCGCTGGTCGTTGAAGAGCCACTGGGCGGTGGCGAGCGCCGCCTCCGAGGCATAGCCCTCGCCGCGGGCCCAGGGAGCTATGACATAACTGAGTTCGCTGGAGCGCACCCGCCAGTCGGTGTCCCGCAGTTGCACGATGCCGACCAGGCGCTGGGTGAGGAACTCGGTGACGGCGAGGACGATGCCGCGGCCCTCGGTGCGCTCGGCGGGCGCGAGTTCGGTGATCCAGCGGCGGGCGTGGGCCTCGGTGTAGGGCGCGGGCACGGACGTCCAGGCGGTGACCAGCTCGTCGTTCATCATCTCCGCGTACGCGGAGATGTCGGCGTCCTCGAACGGGCGCAGCACCAACCGCTCCGTGCTGATGGAGATGTCGGGGAAGGTGGTAGTCATGCGCTGCTCCGTAACCTGGAACCCTCGGGCCTGCTGAAGAGCCCAGCATGCAGCATGTCGCCGCGCAGACGCACCACGGGGGGGGCGGGGGCTGCGGGTGCGCGCCGCGCGGGCCCGGGTCGGCGGCTGCCCAGGGTGGGCGCCCCCCCCCCGCCCACCGCACCCACGGCGG
>NZ_JBHYIG010000409.1:4983-6373 GCF_042740015.1 Streptomyces sp. NPDC059037 | reverse complement strand
GGGGGGGGGGGGGGGGGGGGCGTCCGCGCCCGCCGGGCCGTGTGCCCCCCCCGGGCGCCCCACCCCGCGCCAGTCACCCCCGCCCCCCCGCCCGCGGGGGGGGGGGCGGCGGTTGGGTTATGCGGAGGGCTTATGAGGAGAGCTATGAAGGAGACATGCAGATGACGACGGACCCCGGGGCCCCTTGGCTGATCGTGGGCCTGGGCAATCCAGGCCCGGGTTACGCGATGAACCGGCACAACGTGGGTTTCATGGTGGCCGACCTGCTCGCGGACCGGATCGGCGGCACGTTCAAGCGTGCGGGCCGGGCGCAGGCGCAGGTCCTTGAGGGGCGGATCGGTCCGGTGGGTCCGGCGAACCGCCGTGTGGTGCTCGCGAAGCCGATGTCGTACATGAACGTCTCGGGCGCTCCGGTGACGGCGCTGCGTGACTTCTACAAGGTGCCGGTGGCGAACATCGTCGCGGTCCACGACGAGCTGGACATCGACTACGGCACGCTGCGGCTGAAGCTGGGCGGTGGCGACAACGGCCACAACGGTCTGAAGTCGATGACGAAGGCGATGAGTTCGGACTACCACCGGGTGCGGTTCGGGATCGGGCGTCCGCCGGGGCGGATGCAGGTCGCCGATTTCGTCCTGAAGGATTTCTCGGCGGCGGAGCGCAAGGAGTTGGACTACTTCGTGGACCGGGCGGCCGATGCGGTGGAGGCGCTGGTCATCGAGGGTCTTGAGCGGGCGCAGAGCGCGTACAACTCCTGAGGCACCTTCCGGCGAGTGTTGACTGAGCGCAGTCATATGGCCAAGGATCGCCGCCATGAACGCGCTGCTTCTCGGACGCCGTACGGCTATGGGCGGGCTCGCGGTGCTGCTTCTCGTCGCCGGGATCTGGGCGTCCTGGGGCACCGCGCAGCACGTGATGCTCACGGGTGAGCGGGAGCGCGGGACGATGACGGTCTCGCGCTGCGGTGAGGATGAGTGCGTGGGTCGGTACGAGCCCGGCTCGTCCGGCTCCAAGAAGCGCGAGCGGGTCGTGATCGACCGCTCGATCGCGGAGAAGAAGGGGGCCCGGATCCCGGTGGCCGTGAAGCCGGGCACCGCGGAGGTGGTCCGCGCGGGCGGCCCCGGCTTCCTCCACGCCTGGCTCCCGCTGGGGGGTGCGTTGCTTCTTTCGGCGGTGGTGGTGGCGGGCGGCCTGCGGCTGCGGCGCGTGGCGTGGGCACTGGCCTTGGCGGGCGGCGCGTTGCTGACGGCGTCGTACGTGACGTTGGCCTTCTGACCCCGGCGGGTCCCCGCCCCCCCCCCCCCCGCGGGGGGCCGGGCGCCCGCCCCCCCCCCAACCCCCCCCCGACGATCAGCCCGGTGAACAGCACCCCCCCCCCACACCCAAACAC
>NZ_JBHYIG010000409.1:0-4973 GCF_042740015.1 Streptomyces sp. NPDC059037 | reverse complement strand
GGCCCGGGCGTGGGCGGGCGGCGCGTGGCTGAGGGCGTCGTCCGTGCCGTGGGCCTTCTCCCCCCGGCGGGCCCCCGCGCCCCTCGGGGGCGCGGGGAACTGCGCGAGGACGGACCACAACCCGCAGACGGGACTCAGCCGGTGTTACGCAGCCCAGCAGCCACACCGTTCACGGTGAGGAGCAGCGCCCGCCCGAGCAACGGGTCGGCCTCCTCGCCCGCGGCCGCCGCATCCCGCTGCCGCTTCAGGAGCGCGACCTGGAGATACGAGATCGGGTCCAGGTAGGCGTCACGGATGCCGAACGTCTGCTGGAGCTCCGGGTGGGAATCGAGCAGTTCCTCGCCGCCGGTGACCCGAAGGACCTCCTGCACCGTCAGCGCGTGCTCCGCCTCGATCACGTCGAAGACGTGCTTCAGCTCGTCGGGGACGAGCGTGTCCACGTAATGGCGGGCGATCCGCAGGTCCGTCTTGGCCAGCGTCATCTCCACGTTCGAGATGAAGTTCTGGAAGAAGTGCCAGTGCTCCTGCATCTCGGAGAGCACGGTGTCCAGACCGGCCTCGCGCAGCGCCTTCAGGCCCGAGCCGACCCCGAACCAGCCCGGCACGATCTGCCGCGACTGGGTCCAGCCGAAGACCCACGGGATGGCGCGCAGGCCGTCGAGCGAGACGCCCGAGCCGGGGCGTCGCGATGGCCGGGAGCCGAGGTGCAGGTCGGCGAGCTGGTCGACCGGCGTCGACGCGAGGAAGTACGTCGGCAGGTCCGGGTCCTCGACCAGCTTGCGGTAAGCGGAGTGCGCGGCGTCCGAGACGACGTCCATCGCCGCGTCCCAGCGGGCGAGCGCCTCGTCGGACTGGCGGGGGGCGGTGTGCAGCGCGGAGGCCTGCAGCGTCGCCGCGACCGTCAGCTCCAGGTTCTCCCTGGCCAGCGAAGGCACCAGGTACTTGTCGGAGATGACCTCGCCCTGCTCGGTCACCTTGATCTCGCCCTCGAGCGTGCCCCACGGCTGCGCGAGGATCGCGTCGTGCGACGGGCCGCCGCCACGGCCGACGGTGCCGCCGCGGCCGTGGAAGAGCCGAAGACGTACGCCGTAGCGGTGCGCGACGTCACGCAGCCTGCGCTGGGCGCGGTGGATCTCCCACTGCGAGGTGGTGATGCCGCCGAACTTGGAGGAGTCCGAGTAGCCGAGCATGACCTCCTGGACGTCACCGCGGAGGGCGACCAGGCGGCGGTACGACGGGTCGGCGAGCATCTCGTCCAGGATGACGTCGGCGGCGCGCAGCTCGTCCGTGGTCTCCAGGAGCGGCACGATGCCGATCTTCGCCCAGCCGGCGTGCAGGTCGATGAGCCCGGCCTCACGCGCCAGCACAGCGGCGGCGAAGACGTCGTCGGCACCCTGGCACATCGAGATGATGTACGACTCGATGACCTCGGGTCCGAACACTTCGAGGGCCTTCTTGATGGTGAGGAAGACGCCGAGGGTCTTCTCACCTGCGGCGTCGACCGGCGCCGGGGACGGGCCGAGCGGGCGCCGCGAACGCAGCTCCTTCGCGAGCAGCTTCTGCCGGTACTCGCGCGGCATGTCCGTGTACCGCCAGGACTCCTCGCCGAGCCGGTCGAAGAGCTGCCCGAGCGCGTGGTGGTGGGCGTCGGCGTGCTCGCGTACGTCCATGGTGGCGAGCTGCAGGCCGAACGCGGCGAGCGTACGGATGGTGCGGTTCATCCGGCCGTCGGCGAAGAGGCCGCCCTTGTGCTCGCGCAGCGAGGTCTGGACGAGGGTGAGGTCGTGCAGGAGCTCGCCGGTGCCCAGATAGTCGCGCCCCGGCTCGTGGGCGGTGCCGCGGGCCAGGCGCTGCTTGGTGTTCTCCAGCTTCTGCCGGATGCAGGTGGCCTTGAGCCGGTAGGGCTCCTCGGCGTTGAGCCGCTTGTAGCGGGGGCTGATCTCGGGCAGCAGCTCCAGGTCGAGCTGGAGGGAGGACTTCAGCTCCTCGGTGGCTCCGGTGTAGCGGATGGAGTTGGAGAGGAAGCCGCGCAGCTCGTCCACGAGTTCGAGGGCGTCGTTGATGCCGTGCTCGTGCTGGAGGATCAGGACGTCCCAGGTGACCTCGGGCGTCACGTTCGGGTTGCCGTCGCGGTCGCCGCCGATCCAGGTGCCGAAGGTCAGCGGGCGGGTGCCCTCGGGCAGCTCGACGCCGACGCGCTCGAGCTCGGCCGTCAGGTCTTCCAGTACGTCCCCGACGGCGCCGGCGTGCAGCTCGTCCAGGTAGTAGATGGCGTTGCGCGCCTCGTCGGCGGGCTCGGGGCGGACGACCCGCAGCTCGTCGGTCTGCCACACCAGGTCGATGTTCTCGGCGAGCCGCGTGTCGTGGCGGCGCCGGTCGGCCTCGATGACCGGGGTCTCAAGGAGCGCGGCGACGCGGCGCAGCTTGTTGAGGACGGAGCGGCGGGCGGCCTCGGTGGGGTGCGCGGTGAAGACGGGCCGCACGTTCAGGTGCTGCACGGTCTGGCGCAGGTGCTCGGGGTCGGCGTCCTTGAGCCGGTCGGCCGTACGGGACAGGAGCCCGCCCTCGGCGGCCCGGCGGGCGCGCAGCTCGCGGCCGCGGTGGACCTGCTCGGTCACGTTCGCCAGATGGAAGTAGGTGGAGAAGGCGCGGACCAGCTTGGCCGCGGTCTCCAGTTCCGTACCACCCAGAAGGCGGGCGGCTGCCTCGCCGTCCTCGCGGGTCAGGCGGCGGACCTTCTCGACCAGTTCGAGGAGCTCGGGACCCTCCTGACGGACGAGGGTCTCGCCCAGCAGATCGCCGAGGCGCCGGATGTCGGCGCGCAGCTCGGTGCTGGCTGTGGTGTTCGTCTGGTCGTCGGCACTGCTCACAGGTGCGGCTCCTTGCAGTGTTGAAGCACGTCAGGTCTGGGAGGGGTCCCCAGCCCGGATAGGAATCCGTGTTCCGGGGGAAATAGAGAGCGGACCGCGCTGTCCGACCGATTCCAAGGATAAGTGTCACTTCGCGGCACGGGCTCGCGGCCTCTTGCCGCCAGGTTCCGCACTGCCATACTTACGACGCCGTAGGTTACGGGACCGTAGGAACCACGGGAGCGCACGGCTGTGTGCACCCGGCGCCCGCTGTGACCGTTGTAACCCTCAACCCTCGACCCCACAGGGGACGTGCCCATGACCCCATCTTCCGATGCGTACTCCGACACCGATGTGATCGAAGACGCTCCCCGGGCGGCCTCGGACGCCCCTCTGCCATCGGCGACGCTCGGCGGCGAGAAGAAGCGTTCGCTTGAGCAGCTCGCGCTGCTCCTGTTCATCACCGTCCCGTTCCTCGCCCTGGTCGCGGCGGTGCCGCTGGCCTGGGGCTGGGGGGCGAGCTGGCTGGACCTCGGCCTTCTCGTCTTCATGTACTACCTGGGGTGCCACGGGATCACGATCGGATTCCACCGCTACTTCACGCACGGCTCCTTCAAGGCGAAGCGCCCGCTGCGGATCGCGCTGGCCGTCGCCGGGTCGATGGCAGTGGAAGGTCCCCTTGTCCGCTGGGTGGCCGACCACCGCAAGCACCACAAGTTCTCGGACGCGGAGGGCGACCCGCACTCCCCCTGGCGCTTCGGCGAGACGGTCCCGGCGCTGATGAAGGGCCTGTGGTGGGCGCACATCGGCTGGATGTTCGATGAGGAGCAGACGCCGCAGGACAAGTACGCACCGGACCTGATCAAGGACCCGGCGCTGCGCCGCATCTCACGCCAGTTCTTGTTGTGGACGATCGTCTCGCTGGCCATCCCGCCGCTGGTCGGGGGCCTGGTGACGATGTCCTGGTGGGGCGCGTTCACGGCCTTCTTCTGGGGTTCGCTGGTGCGAGTGGCCCTCCTCCACCACGTCACGTGGTCGATCAACTCGATCTGCCACGCGGTGGGCAAGCGGCCGTTCAAGTCGCGCGACCGTTCGGGCAATGTGTGGTGGCTGGCGGTCCTGTCCTGCGGTGAGTCCTGGCACAACCTGCACCACGCGGACCCGACGTCGGCGCGGCACGGCGTGATGAAGGGCCAGCTGGACTCGTCGGCGCGGATCATCCGCTGGTGCGAGCAGCTGGGCTGGGCGACGGATGTGCGCTGGCCGTCGCAGTCCCGCATCGAGTCCCGCCGCAAGCCGAAGACCGTCGACGCGGCATGATTGACGACGTGGCGACCGACTCCAGCAATTCCAGCCCTTCCAGCAAAGAGAAGCAGCCCCGGCGCGCCCGCCGGACCCGGATGACGGGTGCCGAGCGCCGGGAGCAGTTGCTGGACATCGGCCGTACGCTCTTCGCCGCCAAGGGCTTCGAGGGCACGTCGGTGGAGGAGATCGCCGCGAAGGCGGGCGTCTCCAAGCCGGTCGTGTACGAGCACTTCGGGGGCAAGGAAGGTCTGTACGCGGTGGTGGTGGACCGCGAGATGCGGGCGCTCCTCGACGGTGTGACGGGGGCGCTGACGGCGGGGCATCCGAGGGAGTTGTTGGAGCAGGCGGCGTTCGCCCTCCTCGACTACATCGAGACGTACACGGACGGCTTCCGCATCCTGGTCCGCGATTCCCCCGTGGCGCAGTCGACGGGCACGTTCGCGTCTCTCATCTCCGACATCGCGACGCAGGTGGAGGACATCCTCGGGCAGGAGTTCAAGACCCGGGGCTTCGACCAGAAACTGGCCCCTCTCTACGCCCAGGCGCTGGTGGGCATGGTGGCGCTGACGGGCCAGTGGTGGCTGGACGTCCGCAAGCCGAAGAAGGCGGAGGTGGCGGCGCACCTGGTCAACCTGGCGTGGCACGGCCTGGACGGCCTGGAGCCCAAGCCCCGCCTGATAGGCCACCGCAAGGCCTAGCGGCAGCGGACGGGAGGGGGGGGGGGGGGGGGGCCCCCCCCCCCCCGGTGCCGCGCCCCGCCCCCGCCCCCCCCCCCACCACACCCCGCCCCCCGGCGCCCCCGCCCCGCCCCCCCCCCGG
>NZ_JBHYIG010000408.1:0-6423 GCF_042740015.1 Streptomyces sp. NPDC059037 | reverse complement strand
GGTCTCGATGCACCCGTCGGACGCGTCGGACCCGTCGGACCCGTCGGACCCGTCGGACCCGTCGGACCCGTCGGACCCGTCGGACCCGTCGGACCCGTCGGACCCGCCGTACCCGCCGTACCCGTTGAACTCGTCTGACCCGCCGGGCCCATCCGGCCGCGAGTACACGTCGACCGTCCGACAACCTGAGTCGTCCACCGCGCCCACCACGACCTGGACACGCACCCCCGCCGAGCCGGACAGGGCGAGTGGCGACAGCAGCACGAGCTCTTCGACCGCCTCGCAGCCCACCTCGTCGGCTGCCCGTACGGCCATCTCCACGAAGACCGTGGCCGGCGCGATCACCCTCCCGGCGACGCGATGGTCGGCGAGCCACGGGTGCGTCACGAGGGACAGAAGGCCGGTCAGTACGGTCCGGTCCGTGCCCGGTACCGGGAAGGCGGGGCCCAGCAGCGCCGGAGCTTCGACGGCGGCCGTCCGCGGCGCGTCCAGCCAGTACCGTCCGCGCTGGAATGCGTACGTCGGCAGGTCCACGAGCCGCGCGCCGGAGTCCGCGTACACCGCGGCCCAGTCGACACCCGCCCCCGCCACGTGCAGCCGCGACACCGCTGACAGGAGCGTTTCCGGTTCGTACGCAGCGCGGCGGGTGGTCGCGACGAGCACGGAGCCGCCATCGAACGCATCGCCCAGACAGTCGGTGGCCGCCGTGGTGAGGGCGGGGCCGGGGCCGAGCTCCAGGTACGCCGAGACTCCGTCGTCCGCGAGCGTGCGTACGGCGTCGGCGAAGCGCACGGGCTGCCGTGCGTGCCGCGCCCAGTACTCGGGCGAGCACAGCTCCGCGGCCTCGGCGGGTCGGCCCGTCACGGTGGAGACGACCGGGATGCGCGGTGGCCGGAAGGTCAACGTCCGGGCGACGTCCAGGAATGCGTCGAGCATCGGATCCACCAGGGGTGAGTGGAAGGCGTGACTCACGCGCAGACGTACGGCCCTGCGGCCGCGCTCCTCGAAGCCTGCCGCGACCGCCAGCACCGCGCTCTCCGCACCCGAGATCACCACCGAACGAGGCCCGTTGACCGATGCGACGGCCACCTCGTCCCCGAACTCGACTATGTCCGCGAGGACTTCCTCCTCGGTCGCGTCGAGCGCCACCATCGCGCCGCCGTCGGGCAGCGCCTGCATCAGGCGGCCACGAGCGGCGACGAGCGTCGCGGCGTCGGGCAGATCGAGTACGCCGGCGACGTGCGCCGCCGCCAACTCGCCCACGGAATGGCCCACTAGGCGGTCGGCTCGCACACCCCACGACTGAAGCAGCCGGAACAACGCCACCTCGAAGGCGAAGAGTCCGGCCTGGGTGAAGTCCGTGCGGTGGACGAGGGCCGCCTGGGGCGAGCCCGGTTCGGCGGACAGCACCGCGCTGAGCGGCTGGGGGAGGCGGTCGTCCAAGTAGTGGCAGACCTCGTCGAAGGCTTCGGCGAACACGGGGAAGGCGGCGCGTAGTTCGGCGCCCATCCGGGGGCGCTGTGCCCCCTGCCCGGTGAACAGGAAGGCCGTACGGATCCCCGGGTTCGCCACGCCTTGTACGACTCCCGGCGCGCGGCGCCCCTGCGCGAGTGCGCTCAGCGCGTGCAGGAGCTGTGTCCGGTCACCGGCCGGCACCATCGCCCGATGGGTGAGCGCGGAGCGCGACACGGCCAGCGAGTGGGCGACGTCGGAGGGCAACAGGTCTTGCCGGTCCGCCAGTTCGGACGCCAGCCGTCGCGCCTGGGCGTGCAGGGCGGATTCATCGGCGGCGGAGAGCAGCCAGGGAGCGGGCATCGGAGCGGGCACCGGGGCGGGGATCGGTGCGGCTGTCTCAGGTGTCTCCTGGCGGACCGCCGCCTCGTTCCGCGGCGGCTCTTCCAGGATCACGTGAGCGTTGGTCCCCCCGATCCCGAAGGCCGAGACCCCCGCACGCCGCGGCCGGTCCGAGGCGGGCCAGGGCCGGGCGGCCGTCAGGAGCTCCACCCGGCCCGCGCTCCAGTCCACGTGCGGTGTCGGTGATTCGGCGTACAAGCTCCCCGGCAGCTCGCCGTGCCGCATCGCCTGCACCATCTTGATGACACCGGCGACTCCGGCGGCCGCCTGCGTGTGCCCGAGGTTGGACTTGACCGATCCGAGCCACAGCGGCTGCTCGCGGCCTTGTCCGTACGTCGCCAGAATGGCCTGCGCCTCGATGGGGTCGCCGAGCCGGGTGCCCGTGCCGTGGGCCTCCACCGCGTCCACGTCGTCGGCGCGCAGCCCCGCGTCCGCGAGCGCCCGCGCGATCAGCCGCTGCTGTGCGGGACCGTGGGGCGCGGTGAGCCCGTTGGACGCGCCGTCGGAGTTGACGGCGGAGCCGCGGAGCACCGCAAGGACCGGATGACCGGCCCGCCGCGCATCGGACAACCGCTCCAGGAGGACGAGTCCCACACCCTCTGCCCAGCCCGTGCCGTCGGCAGCCGCCGAGAACGACTTGCAGCGACCGTCCGGCGAAAGGCCGCGCTGGCGGCTGAAGGCGAGAAAGGGGTTGGGTGTCGACATGACCGTGACCCCGCCCGCCAGCGCCATCGAGCACTCGCCCGAGCGCAGCGCCTGCGCCGCCCAGTGCAGCGCCACCAGGGAGGAGGAGCATGCGGTGTCGACCGTGATCGCGGGACCGCGCAGACCGTACACGTACGAGATCCGCCCGGAGGCCACGCTGCCGGTCGAGCCCAGGCCCAGGTGCGCCTCCAGCTCGTGGGGGCGGGTGAAGCGGGCGGCGTAGTCGCCGTGCATCACGCCGACGAACACCCCCGTGTCGCTCTCGCGCAGCTGGGCCGGGTCGATACCGGCGCGCTCCCACACCTCCCAGGACGTCTCCAGGAGCAGCCGCTGCTGCGGGTCCATCGCGAGCGCCTCGCGCGGTGCGATCCCGAACAGACCGGCGTCGAACTCCGCGGCCCCGTGCAGGAATCCACCGTGTCGGGTGTACGAGGTGCCGATCCGGTCGGGATCGGGGTCGTACAGGGCGTCCAGATCCCAGCCGCGGTCGGCCGGGAACTCGGATATGGCGTCCCTGCCCTGAGCCACCAACTCCCATAAGTCCTCGGGGGAGTTGACGTCACCGGGATACCGGCAGCCCATCGCGACGATCACGATGGGATCGTCCTCGTGGTTCCGGCCCTGCCCCCTGTACGGCCGCGGGTGCTCCATGCGCTCGCCCTCGAAGAGGGCGACGCGCAGATACCCGGCCACGTCGGCCGGCGTCGGATGGTCGAAGACAAGCGTCGCCGGCAGGCTCACCCCGGTCAGCGCACCGAGCCGGTCCACCAGCTCGACCGCGCCCACGGACGTCATGCCGAGATCGGCGAAGGTGCCGTCCGCGTCGGGCAGTTCGCCCGGCGCGCAGCGGCAGACCTCGGCCGTCTCGGTGCGCACGGTCTTGCGCAGTGCGCGTTCCTGCTCGTCGCGCGAGAGAGCGACGAGCCGCGCGCGCAGAGCGGTGTCGGCCGTGACCGAGGCGGGCGGGGCGGGGGCGGCCAGCTTGTGGCGGGCGGTCTTGCCGGACGCGGTGCGCGGGACGGCGGCGATCTCGTGGATCTCGGTCGGCACTTTGTAGTCGGCGAGCCGGGTACGGCACCCGGCGAGCACCTGCCGTGCGTCGATCCCGTCCGGACCCGGTACGACGAAGGCGACCGGCACCTCGCCGAGCACGGCGTGCGGCACCCCCACCACCACGGCGTCGGACACGCCGGGACACTGCAGCAGCGCCTGCTCGACCTCGGTCGGGTGGATGTTCTCGCCGCCGCGGATGATCAACTCGCTGACGCGGCCGGTGAGTCTGAGGTGGCCGTGCTCGACGCGGCGGCCGAGGTCGCCGGTGCGATACCAGCCGTCCCGCAGTGCGGAGGCCGTGGCCCCGGGCTGCTCGTGGTACCCCGTCATCAGGTTCGGCCCGCGCACCCAGACCTCACCCTCGGCTCCGTCCGGGACGCCCTCGCCGCTCCTCGGGTCGACGATGCGCACGTCCACTCCCGGGACGGGCGGCCCGCAGGAACCGTCGACCCTGGGCCCTTGGGGACGGTTCGCCGTGATCGCGCCGCAGGTCTCGGTGCTGCCGTACATGTCGAGCAACGGTGCCCCCGTGGCCTCCTCCACGGCCGCGCGCAGAGCGGGACCGCTCGGTGCACCGGCCACGACACACACCCGAAGGGCTTGCGGGGCCTCTCCGGCCGAATCGACAAGCCGGTGATACGTGGCGGGCACGCCGGCCAGCATGGTGAAGGGCCCGCCGACAGCCTCGTACGCCGTGTGCAGCTCCTGTCGCAGACCGTCCGGCGGCAGCAGCACATCGGCGATTCGGGCGCTCGCGCCCACGGCCGTGACGCCCAGGATCGCCAGCGAGTGGCTGAAACTGTGGAACAGCGGAAGGGGCCAGAGCAGCCGGTCGTCGGACGAGAGGCCGAAGATCGGGGCGTAGCAGGCGGCAACGGACCACAGCGCGGCCCGCTGCGTGGACAGCACGCCCTTGGGCCGGTTCGTGGTGCCGGATGTGTAGAGCATCCAGGCCGGATCGTCGAGCCCCAGCAGGTCGATCTCGGCGGCACCGACACTCTCAGGGGCACCGACACTCTCGGCGGCACCGCCGCTCTCGGCCGCGCTCTCGAACCGCGGGGCGCCGTCCGGCACCGGATCTGCTCCCGTGACCAGCACGCCGAAGCGGTCGTACGGCGGTCCCAGGCGCCGGAGTTGTGCGAGGCGCGTGGCGTCCACGATGACGAAATCGGCACCGCTGTCCTGAAGGAAGTGGGACAGCTCGGTGTCGGAGGACCGCGGGTCGAGCGGGACGCCGACCAACCCGGCCCGCAGCACGGCGAGGCAACTCTCCACCATCTCAACGCAGTTGCCGAGGCAGATCGCGACGCGGTCACCGCTGCGGAGTCCGGTCCGGGTGAGGTACTCCGCCAGTGCGCGGGTGCGCCGCTCCAGCTCGGAGTAGGTGACGCTGCGCCGGGAGTCGGCGTACGCGACACGCCGGGGCGCCGACTCGGCGTGCTCCTTCAGCAGTTCGGGAACCGGCCGGATCAGCTCGTCACGCGTCATGCTCCGCCTTCCACCTTCTTTACGGTGTACGGGTGTTGAGCCTACGCGGACGCGGAACGGCGACCGTCGTCGATCAGCCGCTTGAGCGACTCCACCCAGCGCCGGGAGGCGGCGAGCGGCGCCTCGGACGTCTGCGGGTGACCCCATTCTCGTACCGGTATAGTTTGACCGGTATAGTTATTGGTTGCATGAGAAGGGCGCCGCATGATCGAGATCCTGAACCCCACCCTGCTGGCCCGGGCGAAAGACACCGGCGCCCTGGTCGCCGACATCCTGCAGACGCTGAAGGGCCGTAGCGCGGTCGGCACGAACCTTCTGGACATCGACCGGTGGGCCGAGAAGATGATCGTCGAGGCTGGGGCGCAGTCCTGCTACGTCGACTACGCGCCGTCCTTCGGGCGCGGCCCGTTCGGCCACTACATCTGCACGGCCGTCAACGACGCCGTGCTCCACGGACTGCCGTACGACTACGCGCTTGCCGACGGCGATCTGCTGACCCTCGACCTCGCCGTCTCCAAGGGTGGAGTCGCCGCGGACGCCGCCATCAGCTTCATCGTGGGCGAGGCGAAGCCGCCGCAGAGCGTCGCGTTGATCAGTGCGACCGAGCGCGCGCTGGCCGCAGGGATCGCCGCCGCCGGGCCGGGGGCCCGTATCGGTGACATCTCCCATGCCATCGGCACGGTCCTCGGCGATGCGGGATACCGGATCAACACCGAGTTCGGCGGCCACGGCATCGGATCGACGATGCACCAGGACCCGCACGTCGCGAACACCGGACGGCCCGGCCGTGGATACAAACTGCGCCCTGGGCTGCTCCTCGCCCTGGAGCCGTGGGTCATGGCGGACACCGCCCAGCTCATCACCGATCCCGACGGGTGGACGCTTCGAAGTGCGACGGGCTGCCGTACGGCACACAGCGAGCACACCATCGCCATCACCGACGACGGAGCCGAAATCCTCACCCTGCAGAAGTAGGCGCGGCCATGAGGCCGCGGTGGCCGCGCCGTCCGGTGAGCGCGCTCACCCGGTGGGGCCACCGGCGGCCTCCCGGCGCACGGTTTCGGCGACGCCGGAGAGTGCCGCGCCGAAGTGGCGGCGCGGCGAGTTCGAGACGTCGAGCTCACCCGAAGACGCCCTCGTCTCGTGGCTGCGCGACTGCGTCGCATGGACGACCGGGTATCGGGGCGTGACCGTGCTGATGGCGGCCGCCAGCGAGGACACCGAAACCGCACACCACGCCACGTGCGTCACCCAGCGCGCGGCCGGGGCGCGGGGGGGGGGGGGGGGCGCCCCCCCGCCCCCCCCCCCCCCCGGGGGCGCCCC
>NZ_JBHYIG010000407.1:0-6437 GCF_042740015.1 Streptomyces sp. NPDC059037 | reverse complement strand
TCCTTGGTCTTGTAGTGGATGTAGATCGCCTCGGGACTCATGCCCGCGCGGCCCGCGATGTCCCGCGTCGTCGTCGCGTGGTACCCGCGCTCGGCGAAGGCCTCGACGGCGGCGACGAGCAGCCGCCGTGCCGCGTCAGGCGTGACCTCGCCCCATGGCTGGTCCGCTGCCTCGACCTCGGTCTCCTCCGCCGCGCTCATGCCCACTCCTTCCGCCGGTCGGAAGGGACACCATACCCCTGGTGGTGAGCAAGCGCTTAGGGCGCCGGATCAGGCCGGTGGCCTGAAAGGATCAGGCCACCGGCTTGTACGGGTCGTGATCGGCAAGCATCTTCTCCAGGCGGGCCTGGTCCACACGGCTGACGATCTGGTCGGCCTCCTGCCGGTCCCTGACGACCTTGGCGAGCGTGAACGCGGACGTCGTCAGGTACAGCACGGAGACGGCGAGGAAGGCGCGGATCCAGCCGCTGACGTCGAGGCTGTAGATGCCGCCGGCCGTCGCGGCGAGCGCCACGGCGAACGAGGCGACCGCCTGGCCGTAGTAGGCGGTGGTGTTCTGCTGCTTGACCGGTGTCTCACTCATGCCCCAGAGCCTGGCCCGGGAACGACGCCGCGACATCCGCTCTCGTACTCAACTTCGGTACTCAGTACGCCGGTCGGGCCCCGCGGCCTCAGAACGCGGAGACCCCCGTCAGCGCCCGCCCGATGACCAGCTTCTGGATCTGGCTCGTGCCTTCGTAGAGCGTCATCACACGGGCGTCGCGCAGCAGCTTGCCCGCCGGGTACTCGTCGATGTAGCCGTAGCCGCCGAAGACCTGCAGCGCGTTGTTGGCGGCGCGGACGGCGGCCTCCGACGCGAACAGCTTCGCCTTGGAGGACTCCGTGGTGAACGGCTGCCCCCGGTCGATGAGGTCGGCGACCCGCCAGGTGAGCAGCCGGGCCGCGTCCACGTCGACCGCGATGTCGGTGATCAGCTCCTGGACCAGTTGATGGTGGGCGATGGTCCTGCCGAACTGCTCGCGCTCGGTCGCGTACGTCACCGCCGCGTCCAGGGCGGCCTGGGCGATGCCCACACAGCCGGCGGCGACCGACATCCGCCCCTTGGCGAGCGCCGACATGGCGACCGAGAAGCCCTTGCCCTCGGGCGCCATCATGGCCGACGCCGGGACCCGGACGTCCTCCAGGACCAGCTCGGCGGTGGCCTGGCCGCGCAGGCCGAGCTTGCCGTGGATGGTGCGGCGGCTCAGTCCTGGGGTGTCGGTCGGCACGAGGAAGGCGGAGACGCCCTGGTGTCCGGGGGCGTCGGTCGACCGTGCGAAGAGCAGCACGACATCGGCCCAGGTGCCGTTCGTGATGAACATCTTGGAGCCGTTGATGACGTAGGAGTCGCCGTCGCGCACGGCCTTGGTCGAGAGGTTCCCCGCGTCGGACCCGGTGCCCGGCTCGGTGAGCCCGAAGCAGCCGACGAGCTCCCCGGAGGTGAGCCCCGGCAGCCACCGCCGCTTCTGCTCCTCGTCGCCCCAGTACGCGATGGTCTTGGCGACAAGCCCCAGCGAGACCGACACGATGCCGCGCACGGAGGAGTCGCCGCGGCCCAGCTCCTCGGTCACCAGGCAGTACGCGAGGTGGTCGCCGCCCGAGCCGCCGTACTCCTCGTCGATGGTCAGACCGAGGAAGCCGACCTCGCCGAGCTTCTTCACGATCGACCGGTCCACGCTCTCCGCGCGGTCCCACTCCACGACGTGCGGGGCGATCTCGCGCTCGACGAAGTCCCTGGCGAGCCGCTTGACGGCGATCTGCTCCTCGCTGAGCTCCAGATTCATCGAGAACACCCCCACTTTTCCCGGTTCTCCCGGTTTAAATTAGCACTGCTAGTTTCTATTGGCAGCCCTACTATGTGCCGCATGGCCCGACCGCGCAAGCCCCTCCTCAGCAGAGACCGCATCGTGGAAGCGGCGCGCGCGCTCGTGGATGCCGAGGGGCTCACGGCCGTGTCGACGCGCCGGCTCGCCGCCGAGCTCGGGGTGAGCGGACCCTCGCTCTACAACCACTTCCGCACCAAGGACGAGATCCTGGAGGCCGTCGCCGACTCGGTCAGCGCCCAGGTCGACCTGTCGATGTTCGACACCGCCGACGAGCGCGACTGGCGCACGGCCCTGCACGACTGGGCGGTGTCCTACCGGGCGGCGCTCACCCGGCACCCGAACATCGTCCCGGTGCTCGCCCACGGTCCCGGCCGCCGCCCGGCCGCACTGCGCCTCGCGGACGCGGTCTTCGGCGCGATGGTCGACGCGGGCTGGCCCGCGGCGCAGGCGACGTCCATCGGCGCGCTGCTGCGGTTCTTCGTCATGGGCTCGGCGCTCGGCTCGTTCGCCGGGGGCTTCGTGGACGACGAGGCGGCGTACGACCCGGCCGACTATCCGCACCTCGGCCAGGCCCACCTGCTCGCCGACCGCCAGCAGCAGATCGACGAGCGGGCCTTCGAGACCGGCCTGCGGGCCCTGCTCGACGGTCTCGCCCTGCAGTACGAGCAGGTGGCGACGCCCGCCGCCTGACCGGGGCGCGGGGTTCACGGCACACCAAGGCGCCATACCGCCCGACACGTGCGTAGATGTAAAGTGCATCCGCCTTGCCGGGCGAAACATGGACGTAACACGGGAGTGAGTCGTGCGGCCCTCGACGGATGCCAGGCGCCCGCCTCTTGGGGTGCTCCCCTTCGCCGCCCAGGTCCTGCGCGGCCACGCGCAGGTCACCTTCCTGCCCAGCGCCGCCGCGGGCGCCGTCTTCTGCGTCGCGCTGTTCGCGGCGGGCTGGGAGTACGGGCTCTACGGCCTGGCGGGCACGGCGGTCGGCACCGCCACCGCGCGAGCGCTCGGGGCGTCGCGGGAAGGCGTATCCGCCGGCCTCGAAGGCTTCAACGCCTGCCTCACCGCGCTGTGTTTCGCCGTGTTCCTCGGCGCCGAGCACCTGTCCACGGCCGGGCTCGCGCTGGCGGGGTGCGTGGTCGTCACGGTCGTGACGGCGGCCATGACGCAACTGCTCGGCGTCTGGCGCCTTCCGCCCCTGACCATGCCGTACTGCCTGCTGGCCGGTGTGATGACGCTCGCGGCGCCCGGCTTCGAACGGGTGGGGCAGCACGCGAACGGCCCCGCGGCGCTCCCGCGGGCGGCAACGGGCCCCACCACCCTCCAACTCCCCGACCTGGCCAGGGCCTTCTTCGCCGACTTCGCCCAGATCTTCTTCATGCCGCAGTGGTACGTCGGCGCTCTGCTGCTCCTCGGCCTCTTCGTCGCGAGCCGTCGCGCGGGCGCCGTGGCGTGCCTGGGCAGCCTCGTCGGCATCGGCTCGGCGTGGGCGCTCGGTGCGCCCGCCGCGCGGATCGCCGACGGCTCGATGGGATACAACTCGGTGCTCGTCGCCCTCGCGCTGTGCGGCACTTTCCTGCCGGTCCGGGGGGCGACTCTGGCGTACGCACTCGTGGGCGCGGCCACCGCGACCGCCGTCGGCCCCGCACTCTCCGCGCTCCTCGCACCGTCCGGCGGGCATGCCTTCACCTGGCCGTTCATCCTGACGACGCTCGTGTTCCTCGCGGCGGCCCCGTCCTTCCCCCGATTGCGTACGACGATTCCGGCGCCGTCGGGGCGGACGGCGCCGGAATCGGCCGCGGCCGGGGGCGTCAGCGGGAACTCGCCCGCCCCGCAAGCACCTTGATCGAGACGAGAGCGATCACCGCGAGCCCGATGATGTAGGCCGAGACGGCCATCGACGTGCCCGTCGCCTCAAGGAGCAGCACCATCACGAACGGCGCCAGCCCGCCGCCGAACACCGCCGCGATCTGGTAGCCGAGCGAGGCTCCCGTGTACCGCATCTCGGCCGTGAAGAGCTCCGCGAAGAGCGCGGCCTGCGGCCCGTACATGATGCTCAGGAAACAGCTGGTCACGAACGTCCCGACGGCCAGCCACAGCAGCGATCCGGTGTCGATGAGCAGGAACATCGGCACCGCCCAGACCGCGAGCCCCGCCGCGCCGATGGCGTAGATCCGCAGCCGCCCGATGCGGTCGGAGAGCGCCGCGGAGGCCGGGATCAGGGCGAGTTGGGTGAGGCTGACGCAGAGCGAGACGGTGAGGACCGCGCTGCGCTTCATGTCGAGTTCGCGGGTCGTGTAGTCGAGGACGCCGGTGATGATGATGTAGAAGGTCGCCGTGTTCACCGCGAAGGAGCCGCCGGCCAGGAAGACGGTGCCGAGGTGGTGGCGGAGGATGGTGCGCAGCGGGGAACTCTTGCCGCCCCCGTCGCCCTTCTCGCCCTTCTCCTTCTCGGCGAGCGCCTTCTCCGCCGCGCGGAACTCGGGCGTCTCCTCCACGCGGGTGTGGATGTACCAGGCGAGCACGAGGACGAGGATCCCGACCATGAACGGCACCCGCCAGCCCCACGCCTCGAAGGCGCTCTCGCTGGTGGCGGCACCGGCGACCAGGAAGACGGTGTTGGCGGTCACCACACCGATGGGGACGCCCAGTTGGACCAGGCTGCCGTAGAGGCCGCGCTTGCCCTCGGGGGCGTACTCGGTGGCCATCAGCATGGCGCCGCCCCACTGCGCGCCGACCGCGATGCCCTGCAGGACGCGGAGGGTGACGAGCAGGATCGGAGCGGCGATGCCGACGGTCTCGTACGTGGGGAGCAGACCGATGCCGGTGGTCGAGACACCCATCAGCGTCAGCGCGAGGACCAGCATGGGCTTGCGGCCCCGCTTGTCCCCGAGCTGGCCCGCGATGACGCCGCCGATGGGGCGGGCGAGGAAGCCGACGGCGAAGGTCGCGAAGGCGGCGAGGACTCCCGCGGATGAGCTGCCCGCGGGGAAGTAGAGGTCGCCGAGGACGAGGGCTGCGGCTATCCCGAAGACGAAGTAGTCGTACCACTCGACCGCGGAGGCGAGGGCGGCGGCGGTGGCGACCTTGCGGCGGTGGGGATCCGCCGGGTCCTTGGACTTCTGGGTGGGAGCGGAGAGGGGGGCTGCGGAGGTCGGTGCGGGGTCCATGCGGGTGCACACTCCGGTGGTTCCGGGGACGGGACAGGGGGTGGCGCCGTGATTGCAGGGAACGTACCGACCAGTGGGTATGTGGTCAACGGTTCGGACAATTTCTTGCCCCTGGGCAGTGAACGGTGTCCTTGGCCCCCGCCTAGAACACCACCAGCGCCCTGCCGCCCTTCCCCGCGACCATGTTCTCGAAGGCCGCCGGGATGCCGTCCAAGGCGATCCGGTCGGTCACCAGGACCCCCAGGTCAAGGCGCCCCGCCCGGACATGCTCCGCCAGGACCGGCAGGTCCACCGCCGGGTCCGAGTTCCCGTACACGCAGCCCGAAAGCGTCCGCCCCCAGTGGAAGAGCTCCAGGGCGTTGAAGGTGACCTGCTGGTCCTTGCCGCCGATGCCGACCACCGTCGTCCGCCCGCCGCGCCGCGTCGACTCCCACGCCGCCCGGATCGTCACCGCGCGGCCCACGCACTCCACCGCCACGTCCACACCCTGACCACCGGTCAGCTTGCGGATCGCCTTGGGGGTGGTATCGGAGGCGACGACGTACTCCGTCGCCCCCGCCGACCGCGCCAACTCCTCCTTCTCCGGGGAGACATCGACCGCGATGATCTGCGAGGCCCCCGCGATCCGCGCCGCCTGGAGCGTGGCGAGGCCCACCCCGCCGGCCCCGAAGACGGCGACCGTCTCGCCCTCGCGGACCTTCGCCGAGTGGTGCACCGCGCCGTACCCGGTGAGCACCGCACAGCCGAGGAGTGCCGCGTCGGTGAGCGGGACGCCGTCCGGGACCGGCAGTACGCAGTTGGCGGCCACCACCGTCTCCTCGGCGAACGCCGCGACGTTCAGACCGGGGTGGAGATCGCCGCCGTCCGAGGAGCGGTGGGCGTAGACGTCGGCCGCGCCCGCCAGCGCGTTCCCGCACAGCCACACCTCACCGAGCGAGCAGGCGTGACAACTGCCGCAGGACGGCGCCCAGTTGAGCACCACCCCGGCACCCGGCGCGACATGGGTGACACCGGCGCCCACGGACACCACCGTGCCCGCGCCCTCGTGTCCGAGCACCGCCGGCACCGGGACCCGCATCGTGCCGTCGGTCAGGGACAGATCGGAGTGACAGACCCCGGCGGCGGCCAGGCGCACCCGCACCTGGCCGGGGCCCGGCTCGGGCAGGTCGATCTCGGTGATCTCCAGAGGGGACCCGACGGCGGGCAGAACAGCGGCGCGGACCACGATGGCGTACTCCTCAAAGGCGCGGAACAGGAAGAGAATCAGGGCTCAGGGCTCAGGGCTCTGGACTCAGGGCTCAGGGCTCAGGGCTCTGGACTCAGGACTCAGGACTCAGGACTCAGAGCTCTGAGCTCAGAGCTCTGAGCTCAGAGCGCTGAGCGCAGAGCTCGGAGCGCGGGGC
>NZ_JBHYIG010000406.1:0-6480 GCF_042740015.1 Streptomyces sp. NPDC059037 | reverse complement strand
CTTTTTTTGGGTGGGTGGTGTGTTTTGGGTCGGGCGGGGGGGGGGGGGCTTTTCGGGGGGGGGCTTCCTCTCTGGCCCCCGCCCCGGTCGCCGTTTGCCGGGGGCTAGGGCAGGGCCAACGCGCGCTTCAGGAAGTCGACTTGGAGCAGGAGCAAGTTCTCCGCCACCTGTTCCTGGGGGGTCATGTGCGTCACCCCGGAGAGCGGGAGCACCTCGTGGGGGCGGCCCGCGGCCAGCAGGGCGGAGGAGAGGCGCAGGGCGTGCGCCACCACCACGTTGTCGTCCGCGAGGCCGTGCACGATCATCAGCGGGCGGTGCGGGTTCTCCGGAGCCACCAAACCCTCCTCGGTGACGAGGGAGTTGAGGGCGTACGCGGCCGGATCCGCCCCGGGGTCGCCCAGGTACCGCTCCGTGTAGTGCGTGTCGTAGAGGCGCCAGTCCGTCACCGGCGCTCCCGCAACCCCCGCGTGGAAGACGTCGGGGCGGCGAAGGACCGCGAGCCCGGCGAGGTAACCGCCGTAGGACCAGCCCCGGATGGCGACCCGGTCCAGGTCCAGGGGGAAGGAAGAAGCCAGGCCCTGGAGCGCGTCCACCTGGTCGTCCAGGGTGAGCGTGAAGTCCTTGCGGACCGCCTTCTCCCACGCGGGGGAGCGCCCCGGAGTGCCCCGGCCGTCCGCGACGATCACGGCGAAGCCCTGGTCGGCGAACCACTGCGACGTGAGGTACGGATTGTGCGCCGCGACCACCCGCTGGCCGTGCGGCCCGCCGTACGGATCGAGCAGGACCGGAAGCGGACCCGATCCCTCCTGGTAATCCGTGGGGAGCAGGACGGCGCACGGGATCTTGCGTGTGCCCCCCTCGGTGAGCGTCACGCGCGGCGTGAGCCCCGGGCGCTGGGCGTGTGAGGCGACGGTCGCCGCCTGCTTGCCGTCGCGCAGTACCTGGACGCGAGTGCCCGGCTGGTCCAGGGTGGCCGAAACGAGGACCGTGAGGCCTCCCGAGCGCACCGCCGAGTGGACCCCGGCCTCCTGCGAGACGCGCTCGACGCCCAGTTCATTGACGCGGTAGACGTGCACCTCGCCGGTCTCGGGCGATGCGGCCGCGCTGCCCGCCGACGCCGAGATCAGTACGTCGTCGTCCGCCACGTCCAGGACCGCGCGGACATGCAACTGCGGCCCCGTCAGCGGCCGTTCACCCACCGCGAGGACCCGCGCGCCGCCCTCGTCGACGATCCGCACCAGCTTGCCGCTCGGCGACCAGGACGGCGCACCGGGGAAGAGTTCCAGCCATTCCGGATCCTCCTCCGCGTGCACCATCCGCGTCGAGCCGTCGTCCGGGTTCACCGCCAGGTACAGCTGGCTGAGCTGGTCCCTCGACTGGACGAGGAGCAGCGGTGCGCCCGCCGACGACCAGTGCACACGGGCCAGATACGGGTACCGGGCGCGGTCCCACGTCACCTCGGTGCGCGCGCCGTCCAGCGTCACGACGAAGAGGCGTACGTCCGCGTTCGCCGTGCCCGCCGCCGGGTACGCGACCTTCGTCGGCTCGCTCTCCGGGTGCGCGGGATCGGCGATCCACCAGCGCCGCACGGCGGCGTCGTCGGCGCGCGCGACGAGCAGCCGGTCCGATCCTGGCGACCACCAGAAGCCCCGCGAGCGGCTCATCTCCTCGGCCGCGATGAACTCCGCAAGGCCGTACGTGACGGTCCCTTCGCCCTCGCCCTCGGGCTCCGCGAGCGCCCGGTCGCCCTCGCCGTCGGCGCCCGTCACCCGCAGGGCGCCCCCGGCGACGTACGCGATGTGGCGGCCGTCGGGGGAGGGGCGGGGGTCGATCACCGGGGCCGGGGTGCGCAGTTCGCGTGCCGTGCCCGCGCGCAGCTCCGCGGCGAAGAGCCGGCCGGAGAGCGCGAAGGCGGCGAGCTCCACCGCCGCGTCCGTCGCATAGCCCACGATGCCCGCGCCGCCCTCACGGCTGCGCTCGCGCCGGGCCCGCTCCGCGGCGGAGAGCCGCTCGGCGGCGCCGTTCAACAGCGCCTGGGGATCGGCCGCGACGCGTTCGACGGCGCCGTCCGCCAGGTCCAGGACCCAGAGTTGATTCGCCCGGTCGGTGCCGGACGAAGAGCGCAGGAAGGCGACACGGGACCCGTCGGGCGCCACCGTGAACGCGCGGGGCGCACCGAGCGTGAAGCGCTGTGTGCGGGCGTGCTGACGCGGGAAGGAGAGCCGCTGCGCGGGACTCTCGGCGGGCCCGGCGGATCCATGGGTCTCGATGGTCATCCTCCGAGCCTATGGGGCATGCGCCCCCTTGTGCTGCCGTGCTCCGAGTCATGCGGACCCACGGATAGTTATGATCCGTAGCGCTTAGTGGGTATGAACCTGCTGGCGTCCGCACTGGTGCAGGGTCTTGGACTTGGAGGTGAGCCGCCGTGGCACTCTCGATTTCGGCGGTGGTGCTGCTGGCGATCATTGTCTTCTTGCTGGTCAAGAAGTCAGGACTGAAGGCGGGGCACGCTGTCGTCTGTACGCTGCTCGGCTTCTACCTGGCGAGTTCGTCCGTCGCCCCGACCATCAACGAGCTGACGACGAACGTGGCGGGGATGATCGGCGACATCAAGTTCTGACCTGCCGTCGGGGTGCTCGTAGGGTGGTCCCATGACGGAACTGCCCGCCCGGCGTCTGCTGCTCGTGCACGCGCACCCCGACGACGAGTCGATCAACAACGGCGCGACCATGGCCAAGTACGCGGCCGAAGGCGCCCATGTCACGTTGGTGACCTGCACGCTCGGCGAGGAGGGCGAGGTCATCCCGCCGGAGCTCGCCCACCTGGCGCCCGACCGCGAGGACAGCCTCGGCGCGCAGCGCATCGGGGAACTGGCCGCCGCGATGAAGGAAGTGGGCGTCACCGACCACCGTTTCCTCGGCGGCACCGGGCGCTACCGCGACTCCGGGATGATGGGCGTCGAGCAGAACCACCGCCCCGGCGCCTTCTGGTCCGCCGATCTCGACGCGGCCGCCGCGCACCTCGTCGAGGTGATCCGCGAGGTGCGTCCGCAGGTGCTTGTGACGTACGACCCGGACGGGGGGTACGGCCACCCCGACCACATCCAGGCGCACCGCGTCGCGATGCGCGCGGCCGGCCTCGCGGCCGAGTCCGCCTTCCGCTCGGATCTCGGCGAACCGCACACCATCGGCAAGATCTACTGGAACCGTGCGCCCCGCTCGGTCGTCGAAGAGCGGTTCCGGTGGATGGCGGACGCCCTGCGGCACTCGCCGTTCACGAACGCCGCCGCGGTCGCCGACGTGCCGGGTGTGACGGACGACGAGCGGATCACGACGGAGATCGACGGGACCGCGTTCCGGCAGGCGAAGGCGGCGGCGATGCGCGCGCACGCCACCCAGATCGAGGTGCAGGGGCCGCTGTTCGTCCTCTCGAACGGGCTCGCGCAGCCGATCTTCGACGTGGAGTACTACGAGTTGGTGCGAGGAGAGGCCGGTGCTGTGGACGGTGAGCGCGAGAACGATCTGTTCGCGGGGCTCGAAGCTGCTGGGCTCGAGGCCGCTGGGCTCGAGGCCGCTGGGCACGAAGACGAGGGGCACGAAGGGGTGACGGCGCTGTGAGTACCCGTTCGCGCGCTTCGTCCGCCGGTGGCCCGAAGGGTTCCGGTTCGTCCGCTTCTACCGTTGCCCCGGCGGGCGGCAGCGGCCTCGCCCAGCCGGTCAACTCCGGGCGGATCGCGGCCTATGTCCTGTTGTTCGTGCTCGGCGCGGTGATCGGCGCCGCAGGGGCACTCGTCCAAGGGGGCTGGATCCCGGGCGGGTTGCTGCTCGCGCTGCTCGGAGCCGCGGGGCTGTTCTACGGAGGGTCGCGCGCGACCGGCACCAGAGCCGGGGCGGTGGCGCCCGCGGCGGGCTGGCTCGTCGCCGTCATGCTGCTCACGGCCAGCCGCCCCGAAGGCGACTTCCTCTTCGGCGCGGGAGTCGGCTCGTACGCCTTCCTGCTCGGCGGTATGGCGGTCGCTGTGATGTGTGCCACCCTCGGCCGGCGGCCGCAACCAGGCGGGCCCGCCGCCCGACTTGGCAAGTGACGTACCACTTCAGCCCGTGCCCCGTACGGGATTGACGGCGGTCACAGGATGACTGCCGACGGCGGCCAGTATGGTGGTGCGCGCCGCCGAGCCGCCCGCGTTAGGACGAGACGGGCGGCGGAGCCAACCGGGAGAACCTGCCTTGAGTCGTGAAACTGACAGTTCGTCCTCCGGGCCCCAGGGGCGCGGTGGAGCCGCTTACCCCTCGGGGACGCCGCCGTACGGCTCCCCCGCGTCGGACGGCGCCGTGGACGGTGCGCAGCGGCAGGCCGCCGACGAGCGGCCCGACGAACCCAAGACCGAGACCACGCTGACCACGCGCATCCGGATCAACATCCCCGGCTCGCGCCCCATCCCGCCGGTCGTCATGCGTACGCCCGTCGGCGACGGCGACGCGGCTCCCGGGCGCCCGGAGGACGCGCGCAGCGCGACGGACGGCCTCGCCGCCGGAAACGGCGCGGGCGCCTCCGCCGCTGCTTCCGTGCCCGCTCCGGGCGGCCCCGTAGGCGGGCAGGGCGCCGGGGGCTCCGCGCCCGCCGCGGGTGGATCCGCCGCCGCGCAGCCGGAGGAGAAGACGAGCGACTGGTTCGCGCCGCGCAAGAGCAGCAGCGCGACGAGCGGTGGCGCGGGCGGCAGCGCGAGCGGCGGCGCGAGCGGCGGCGCGGGCCCGAGTGGCCCGGGTGCCGGCTCCCCCGGCAGCGGATCCGGAGGCAACAACGGCTCCGCGCCCGCCGGTTCGGGCGGCAACGGCTCCGGTACGGGAGCCTTCGACGTGTCCGGCGCCGTGGCGTCAGGCCCCCTCGGCACGGGCGCCCCGCAGAACGGCGACCGGCAGCGCGGGGATCTGCCGTACTTCACCGGAGGCACCGCGGGCGACGGCGGGCGCGGGCCCGCGGGACCGACGAGCGGCCCGGTGACCGGCGAAGGGCCGCTGACGCCCCCCGCACGCCCGACGCCCCCGTCGAACCCGGCGGCTCGCCCCGACCCGGCGGCCCCCGGCGCCCGTCCGGGCGCGGGCACGGGCACCGGCATGAGCGACGACACCGCCATCCTCACGCCCCAGAAGGCGGGCCCCGTCACGGGCCCCGGCGGCGCCCCGCGTCCCCCCGCCGGTGGCCAGGGCGGCCCCGTCTCCATCCCGGGCGGCCCCACCGCGCCCGCGCCCGGAGCCAATGTCTCGGGCGACACGCTCACCAGTGGCATCCCCGTCGTACCGCCGGCCCAGAACTCGCCGTTCGCCACGGGCCCGCACCCCGAAGCACCCGTGCCGCACACGCCGCCGAAGCTCCCCGAGCCGGTGCAGCCGAACGTGCCGGCCGCGGCTCCCGCCCCCAAGAAGAAGGGGCGCAACAAGCTCGTCCTGGTGGGCGGCGCCGTGTTCGTCGTGGCCTGCGGGGCGTACGGCGCCGGACTGCTGATGAACCACGCCGACGTGCCGAAGGGCACCACCGTGCTCGGCGTCGACATCGGCGGCGGCACCCGCGACGAGGCCGTCAAGAAGCTCGACGCGGCGATCGGCGAGCGTGTCACCAAGTCCCTGAAGCTGTCGGTCGGCGGCGAAGAGGTCACGCTGGAGCCGGAGCAGTCGGGCCTGACGGTGGACAGCCAGGCAACGGTCCGCAACGCCGCGGGCAGCGACTACAACCCCGTGTCGGTGATCGGCTCGCTCTTCGGCGGCGAGCGTGTCGCCGAGGCCGAGATGCCCGTCGACGAGGAGAAGCTGGCGGCCGCCCTGGAGCGCGCCGCGGGCGCGTCCGGCTCGGCCAAGGAGGGCTCGGTCAAGTTCGTGCCCGGCAAGGCCGTCCCGGTGTACGGCAAGGAGGGCAAGGGCATCGACGTCGACGCCGCGACCACCGCGGTGTCCGAGGCGTACAAGAAGCAGGTCGAGACCGGCAGCGCCGGCACCGTCGAGCTGCCCGTCACCACGCGCAAGCCGACGGTCTCGAACGCCGAGGTCGACAAGTTCATGACCCGGTTCGCCGAGCCCGCGATGTCCGCCAACGTCACGATCAAGGCGGGCACGAAGTCGATCCCGTTCGGTCCGGCGAAGTCGCTCCCGAAGGTCCTTCAGACGCAGGTCCTCAAGAACGGCACGCTGCAGCCGCACTACGACCTCGTCGAGCTCAAGAAGCTCTACGGCAACGTTTTCGACGGCGTACTGATCCAGCGCGGCAACGGCGACAAGACGCCGGTCCAGCCGACGGACGTGGCCAACGCGATGAACAAGGCGCTGACCGGCAAGACGCCTGCCGAGCGGATCGGTGTGATCGAGACGAACGCCGGCTGAGCGTTTCGCGGTAATGGTGCGTGGGGAACTGCGGGCCGGCTGTGGCTGGTCGCGCAGTTCCCCCCCCCCCCTAAGGGGCGCAAGAACTCACACCTACCCCCCCCCCCAC
>NZ_JBHYIG010000405.1:0-6557 GCF_042740015.1 Streptomyces sp. NPDC059037 | reverse complement strand
GGGCGCGGGGAACTGCGCGAGCAACCACAAGTGACCGAGAGCCGCGAAAGAACACAGCCCCCATGGCGAATGGGCGCGTCACCCCCGGTAAAGGGCTTCGACCTCGTCGGCGTAATCCTTCGCCACAACGCTCCGCTTCAGCTTCAGGGACGGAGTCAGATGCCCCGACTCCTCCGTGAACTGCGTGGCAAGGACGCGGAACTTGCGTACGGACTCCGCCTTGGAGACCGCCGCGTTGCCGTCGTCCACGGCGCTCTGGACCGCCGCGAGCAGATCCGCGTCGTCACGCAGCGACGCCGCCGTGGAGTCCGCCGGCTTCCCGTGCTCGGCGGCCCAGCGGCCGAGGAACTCGTCGTCGATCGTGACGAGCGCGCCCACGAAGGGGCGGCCGTCGCCCACGACCATGCACTCGGCGACAAGGGCATGCGCGCGGATCCGGTCCTCGATCACCGCGGGAGCGACGTTCTTGCCGCCCGCCGTCACGATGATCTCCTTCTTGCGGCCGGTGATCCGGAGGTAGCCGTCCTCGTCGAGCGTGCCGATGTCGCCGGTGTGGAACCAGCCGTCGGCGAGCGCCTCTTCGGTCGCGCCCTCGTTGTTCCAGTACCCCGTGAACAGGTGCTCGCCGTGCAGCAGCACCTCGCCGTCGTCGGCGATCCGGACGACCGAACCGGGCAGCGGCTGGCCGACCGTGCCGATCTTCGTGCGGTCCCACGGGTTGAAGGCGGTGGCCGCGCACGACTCCGTCAGGCCGTAGCCCTCAAGGACGGTGAAGCCGATGCCGCGGAAGAAGTGGCCCAGACGCTCGCCCAGCGGCGCGCCGCCCGAGATCGCGTACTCGCCGCGGCCGCCGAGCACGGCCCGCAGCTTGCTGTAGACCAGCTTGTCGAACGTCTTGTACTTGATCTTCAGTCCGAGCGAGGGACCGCTCGGGGTGTCGAGCGCGCGGCTGTACGCGATCGCCGTGTCCGCGGCCTTGTCGAAGATCTTGCCCTTGCCGTCGGCCTGCGCCTTGGCGCGCGCCGAGTTGTAGACCTTCTCGAAGACGCGCGGGACACCCAGGATCATCGTCGGCCGGAACGACGCCAGCTCGTCCGTGAGGTTCTTGACGTCGGGCGCGTGGCCCAGCTTGATCGGCGCCATCAGCGCGCCGATCTGGACGAGACGCCCGAAGACGTGCGCGACGGGAAGGAAGAGGAGCACCGAGCACTCGCCGGTGCGGAACAGCGGTTTCAGGCGCTCCACCACGTTGCCGCACTCCGCGAAGAAGCTGCGGTGCGTGAGGACACAGCCCTTGGGGCGGCCCGTGGTGCCCGAGGTGTAGACGATGGTCGCCGGGTCGTCGGCGCCCGCGACCGCGCTGCGCTCGTCGACGGTCTCGTCCGGGACGTCGGCGCCCGCGCGGTTCAGCTCCTCGACGCCACCGCGGTCGATCTGCCATACGTTGACCAGATCGGGGAGCCGGTCGCGGACGGAGTCGACGGCCGCGCTGTGCGCGTCGAGCTCGACGACGATGGCCACGGCGCCGGAGTCGCCCAGGATCCACTGGATCTGCTCGGCCGAACTCGTCTCGTACACCGGCACGGTGACCGCGCCCGCGCTCCAGATCGCGAAGTCGACGAGCGTCCACTCGTACCGGGTGCGGGACATCAGTCCGACGCGGTCGCCGGGCCGCACGCCGGCGGCGATGAGCCCCTTCGCGGCGGCGCGCACCTCGGCGAGGAAGTTCTTGGCGGTGACGTCCTGCCAGGTGCCGTCCACCTTGCGGCCGATGACGGCGACATCCGGGTGCTGCACGGCATTTCTGCGGACGATGTCGGTCAGATTGCCGTCCGCGGGGACCTCGTACAGGGCCGGAAGGCTGAACTCGCGCAAGACTGCTGCTCCTACATAGGGCGCCGGCGCCACGACGTTGTGCGATGCGACGGTGCGGTCCAAGATCGGGCAGGTGCTCCCGGGGGGAAGTTGAACTGGAGCACTACTGGACTGCCCGGACGTTACCCATGGGTATGGCTTGTTCGGTAGGGGGTCCGGGCCAGATGTTCGGTGCGTCACACGTCGTTGTGGTCTGAACCGCACAGTACGCCACGCGATTCCCGACTCGGAAGTAACCGCAGGTCCGCCCGCTCCTGAGGCCTCTACCCACCTTTGCCCACTCGTTCTAGGGTGATCGGCATGCCAGGTTTCCGGATCAACGTGGTCAGCGACGTGCACGGCAACACAAAGGATCTCGCCCGCGCGGGCGAGGGCGCCGACGCGCTCATCTGTCTCGGTGACCTGGTGCTCTTCCTCGACTACGCCGACCACTCGCGCGGCATCTTCCCCGACCTCTTCGGCGAGCGGAACGCCGACCGCCTCGTCGAGCTGCGCACCGAGCGCCGCTTCGAGGAGGCCAGGGAGTTCGGCAAGCGGCTGTGGGCGGGCATGGACAGGGGACCGGCCATCGAGCGCGCGGTGCGCAAGCAGTACGCCGAACTCTTCGCCGCCTTCCCCACACCTACGTACGCCACATACGGCAACGTCGACATACCGGCCCTGTGGTCCGAGTACGCGGCGCCCGGCACCACCGTCCTCGACGGTCAGCGCGCCGAGATCGGCGGGCGGGTCTTCGGCTTCGTCGGCGGCGGTCTGCGCACGCCCATGCGGACGCCCTACGAGATCAGCGACGAGGAATTCGCGGCAAAGATCGAGGCCGTCGGCGAGGTCGACGTGCTCTGCACGCACATCCCGCCGGAGGTCCCCGAGCTCGTGTACGACACCGTCGCGCGCCGCTTCGAGCGGGGCAGCCGGGCGCTGCTCGCGACCCTTCACAAGACCCGCCCGAGATACGCACTTTTCGGCCATGTCCATCAGCCGCTGACCCGGCGGATGCGCATCGGGGCGACCGAGTGTGTGAACGTGGGGCACTTCGCGGGCTCGGGCAGGCCGTGGTCGCTGGAGTGGTGACAGCGGTCCATCCGGTGCGCGATAGCCTTCACGCGTCACACACGTATGCACACCACCCCCATTCCGGACCGCATCTGGAGGAGCCACAGAGATGGCGGAACACACCAGCTCGAGCATCACGATCGAGGCGGCACCGGCCGAGGTCATGGGGGTGATCGCCGACTTCGCGCGCTACCCGGACTGGACGGGTGAGGTAAAGGAGGCGGAGGTGCTCGACACCGACGACCAGGGCCGCGCCAAGCAGGTCCGCCTCGTCATGGACGCGGGCGCGATCAAGGACGACCAGACCCTCGGGTACACGTGGACCGGCGAGAACGAGGTCAGCTGGACCCTCGTCAAGTCGCAGATGCTGCGGTCGCTGGACGGGTCGTACCTCCTGAAGCCGTCCGGCGACGGCACCGAGGTCACGTACAAGCTGACCGTCGACGTCAAGATCCCCATGCTCGGGATGATCAAGCGCAAGGCGGAGAAGGTCATCATCGACCGGGCTCTGGCCGGCCTGAAGAAGCGCGTGGAGGCCGGGGCTTAAGCGCTGCGGGGCGCTGTCGGCCAGGGGCGTACCGTTCACCCTTATGCGCACCCTCCTCGTCACGGGCCCCGGCGGCTCCGGCCGTACCACCGTCGCCACGGCCACCGCGCTCACCGCGGCCCGGGAGGGCGCCCGCACCCTCCTCATCTCCGCCGACCAAGTCGACACCGCCGAACAGCCGGGCCTCACCGTCCGGCGGCTGGCCCCCGGCGACGAGTTCCGTGACGACCTCCTCGCCCTGCAGAAGAAGGCGGCCTCCGCCCTCGACCTGCTCGGCGCCGGACGCCTCGAGGGCGAGGAGCTCACCCCGCTGCCCGGCAGCGACGAGCTGGCGCTGCTGCGGGCCCTGCGCGACGCGGGGCGGGACGCGTACGACACCGTGGTGGTGGACCTGCCCCCGCTGCCCCGCGCCCTCGCGCTCCTCGCTCTCCCCGAGCAGCTCCGCCGCTACCTCCGCAGGCTGCTGCCCCCCGAGCGGCAGGCCGCCCGCGCCCTGCGCCCGATGCTCGGCCGCATCGCCGGTGTCCCGATGCCCGCCGACTGGCTGTACGAGACGGCGGCCCGCTGGGACGCCGAACTCGCCGCCGCGCAGGCCGTGATCGAGGACCCGGGCACGACCGTGCGCCTCGTCGTGGAGCCGGGCCCCGCGGGCGCCGACGCGGTGTGCGCCGCCGCCACCGGCCTCGCCCTGCGGGGCCTGCGCGCCGACGCCCTCCTCGCCAATCGCGTCCTGCCCGACGACACCGCCGACACCTGGTTCGCCGGGCTCATCGCCCAGCAGCGCAAGACCCTGGCCGAGTGGACGGGGACGTACGGCGAAGAGCTCCGCACCCTGCCGCACCTGGGCCACGACCCGCGCGGCGCCGACGACCTGGCCGCCCTCGGCGTGCCCGCGCCCCGCGCCCCCCCCGCGCGGGGTTCATCGCCCACGGGGTGGGGGGGGCACCGCGTAACTCTGCGGGGGGCACCGGCCCGGGGGCGCCCGGCTGGGCCCCCCCCGGTTCGTTGGCGGGGTGTGAGTGAGAAGAACCGTGAGGGAAAGCGCACGGCCCGCGAGCGGCTGGCGGAAGAGCGAGAGCGGCAGAAGTCGCGGGAGAAGCAGCGCAGGGTGTTGATCGTGAGCGCCGCCGTCGTCGGCGTCCTCGCGCTGGCCACCGTGGCGGGCCTGCTCGCCTCCAACGCGGGCGACGACAAGGACACCTCGGGTCCCGTCGTGATCCCGCAGGGGGCGAACGGCAAGGATCAGCTCGCGCTCCCCGTGGGCAAGGACAGCGCCAAGTCGTCCCTCACCATCTGGGAGGACTTCCGCTGCCCCGCCTGCAAGTCCTTCGAGGACGCGTACCGCACGACGATCCATGAGCTCACCGACAAGGGCCAGCTCAAGGTCGACTATCACCTGGCCACGCTCATCGACGGGAACATGGGCGGCAGCGGCTCGCTGCGCGCGGCCAACGCGGCGGCCTGCGCCCAGGACGCCGGGAAGTTCACCCCGTACCACGACGTGCTGTTCAAGAATCAGCCCGCGGAGACGGACGACGCCTTCGCCAAGAACAGTCGGCTGCTCGAGCTCGCGGGCCAGGTCGACGGGCTCGACACCGCTTCCTTCAAGAAGTGCGTCGAGGACGGCGAGCACGACAGCTGGGTCGACAAGTCGAACAAGGCATTCCAGGACGCGCGCCTGCAGGGCACGCCCACCGTGCTGCTCGACGGGAAGAACATCTTCGCGGACCAGAAGAATCCGCTGACCCCGGCGCAGCTGAAGGCGATGGTGGAGAAGGCGAACGGGGCGTAGCCGGCGAGGCGTAGTTATGGAGCCGTAGCCGGGCTGGTTGCCTTGGGCACCACCCGGCACGGTAGCGTCGGACCTGCCATGGACCTTGCCTTCATTCCCAGCCCGTCGCGCAGTGTGTTCGAACTCGGACCCATTCCGCTGCGCGCCTACGCGTTCTGCATCATCATCGGCGTCTTCGTCGCCGTCTGGCTCGGCAACAAGCGGTGGATCGCTCGCGGGGGCCGCCCAGGCACCGTGGCCGACATCTCCGTCTGGGCCGTGCCGTTCGGCCTCGTCGGCGGGCGTCTCTACCACGTGATCACGGACTACCAGCTGTACTTCAGCGAGGGCCGTGACTGGGTGGACGCCTTCAAGATCTGGGAGGGCGGCCTCGGTATCTGGGGCGCGATCGCGTTCGGCGCGGTCGGCGCCTGGATCGGCTGTCGCCGGCGCGGCATTCCGCTGCCCGCCTGGGCCGACGCGCTCGCCCCCGGCATCGCCTTCGCCCAGGCGATCGGCCGCTGGGGCAACTGGTTCAACCAGGAGCTGTACGGCAAGGCCACGGAACTGCCGTGGGCGCTGAAGATCACTTCGGCGGAGGACGGGCGGGTGCCGGGCACCTACCACCCCACCTTCCTCTACGAATCCCTCTGGTGCATCGGTGTCGGCTTCCTGGTCATCTGGGCCGACCGGCGCTTCAAGCTCGGGCACGGGCGGGCGTTCGCGCTGTACGTGGCGTCGTACTGCGCCGGGCGCGGCTGGATCGAGTACATGCGCGTCGATGACGCCCACGACGTCCTGGGCCTTCGCCTGAACGTCTGGACCGCCATCGCGGTGTTCATCCTCGCGGTCGTCTACTTCGTCCTGTCGGCGAAGCTGCGGCCTGGGCGGGAGGAAGTGGTGGAACCGGGGGCTTCCGACGCTTCGGACGCCTCCGGCGAGGGAGAGCCGTCCGAGGGTGAGGGCGAGCTGTCGCTGGAGAAGAAGGACGAGGCCGAGGCCGAGAGCGAAGCCGAAGCTGAGGCGGAGTCCGGGTCCGGGTCCGGGTCCGCCAAGAAGGGTTAGCCGCCCTTTTCGTACGTAGATGGGGCCGCCGGATCGGTTGATCCGGCGGCCCCTTCGCGTGGGCGGGGGGGGGCGGGGGTCCGGGATCACCGCTGCGCGCCGTCTGGGCTTCTCGCCGTTACGACAGACTTTCCCGCCCACCCACCCGTTTGCCCTGCGGCGGACATGCCCGCCCACCCATCCCGGGCAATCGGGTGGGTGGGTGGGAAGGCTTGTTCGGTGGGGGTGTGGTGCGGGGTGATCGGG
>NZ_JBHYIG010000404.1:6233-6562 GCF_042740015.1 Streptomyces sp. NPDC059037 | reverse complement strand
GGTCGCAGCCCCGCGCCCCTTACGGGGCGCCCCCCGGAGCTGATTCAGCGGGACCTGTACACCAGACGTCCGCCGATCACCGTCGCCACGCACGTCCCCGCGCCGCGTCGCACCAGGTCCGCCCGGTCGGTGACGTCGAAGATCGCGAAGCGGGCCGGGCCGCCTGCCACCAGGGGCGGGAGGAGGACCAGCGGCGTCGGTGACAAGGACGGTGGGCCCGGCAGTTGTGGTGGGGGGGGGGCCACCCCGCCGCCCGGGCTGCGGACGGCGTCCAGGCGGGGGCGGGCGCGGAGGGCGCCCGCCACGGCCCCCCGGCCGGGTGCCAGGAG
>NZ_JBHYIG010000404.1:0-6223 GCF_042740015.1 Streptomyces sp. NPDC059037 | reverse complement strand
GCGGGGGGGGCGGGGCCCCGCGGGGGGCGGCCCCCCGGCGGGGGGGGGCGCGTGGGGGGCGCCCCCCCCCCCCCCCCCCCGACGCCCGCTCTGCGGACGGCGTCCAGGACGGGGCGGGCGCGGAGTTCGCCCGCGACGGCCACCGTGCCGTGTGCCAGGAGGCGCTGTACGCCCCGGCGCGCGCTCGCGCCCAGGCGGGACGGGTCCGCGCGGAAGATGGCCGCCGCCCGTTCCCCGCCGACGGGCTCGGTGCCGAGCTCGGCGGCCTCGCGCGGGTCGGGGTGGTAGGTGGCTTCGAGGAGTTCGGGACCGTACGGGTTGAGCAGGCCCGGCATGAGGATGCCGGGCCAGTGCCGGACGCGGGCCGAAGGGTGCGCGGCGGCCAGTTCCTCGTACGGGCCGACGGCGGCGATGTTCGCGCCGTCGGCAAGGACCGCCGTCTCCGGCGAGCGTTCGGCGACGTGAAGTGTCAGCAACGGAACCTCAGTTGGAGGCGAGGAGCTTCAGCTCGGGGTGGGCCGTGCCGCCCTCGATCGCCGTGGAGGAGATGTGCGAGGCGACACGTTCGTCGACCGGGTCGTTCGCCGGGTCGTCGTGCACGACGAGGTGCTCGTACGTCGTGGCGCGCTGGGCCGGGACCCGGTCCGCGGTGCGGATCATGTCGATCATCTCGCGCAAGTTGTTGCGGTGCTTGGCGCCGGCCATGGAGACCACGTTCTCCTCCAGCATCACCGAGCCGAGGTCGTCCGCGCCGTAGTGCAGGGTCAGCTGGCCGGCCTCCTTGCCGGTGGTCAGCCAGGAGCCCTGGATGTGGGCGACGTTGTCGAGGAAGATCCGCGCGATCGCGATCATGCGGATGTACTCGAAGATCGTCGCCTGGGTGCGGCCCTTGAGGTGGTTGTTCTCGGGCTGGTACGTGTACGGGATGAAGGCGCGGAAGCCGCCGGTCCGGTCCTGTACGTCGCGGATCATCCGCAGGTGCTCGATGCGCTCGGCGTTGGTCTCGCCCGTACCCATGAGCATGGTGGAGGTCGATTCGACGCCCATGTTGTGGGCGGTCTCCATGATCTCCAGCCAGCGCTCGCCGCTCTCCTTGAGGGGGGCGATGGCCTTGCGCGGGCGGGCGGGCAGCAGTTCGGCACCCGCTCCCGCGAAGGAGTCGAGGCCTGCGGCGTTGATGCGCTGGATCGCCTCCTCGACGCTGACCTTGGAGATGCGGGCCATGTGCTCGACCTCGCTCGCCCCCAGGCTGTGGATGACCAGCTGCGGGAAGTCCTTCTTGATCGCCGCGAAGTGCTTCTCGTAGTACTCGACGCCGTAGTCCGGGTGGTGTCCGCCCTGGAACATGACCTGCGTCCCGCCCAGCTCGACGGTCTCCGCGCAGCGGCGCAGGATGTCGTCGAGGTCGCGGCTCCAGCCCTTCTTGGTGTCCTTCGGGGCGGCGTAGAAGGCGCAGAACTTGCACGCCGTCACGCAGACGTTCGTGTAGTTGATGTTCCGCTCGATGATGTACGTCGCGATGTGCTCGGTCCCGGCGTACCGGCGGCGGCGCACGGCGTCGGCGGCGGCGCCGAGCGCGTGCAGCGGGGCGTCGCGGTAGAGGTCGAGAGCCTCTTCCGGGGTGATCCGCCCGCCTGCGGCGGCACGGTCGAGGACGGACTGGAGGTCGGCCTTCTCGGTCACCGGGAGGTCCCTTTCATGGGGGTAAATAAAAAGGGCGCGCAGCGCTTCGAAACAAGGGTGGTGGTGGGAGACGGGCGGGCGGACTGATCCAGCGTACGCCAGCCGTTTGAGCTGCCCGACGTCAGGCGGCGTACGCCCCGATCATGAGGCCCACGAACGCGCCGCCGATCAGGAAGGGGCCGAACGGGATCGCCGTCTTGCGCCCGGCGCGGCGGGCGATGACGAGCCCCACGCCGTACAGCGAGGCGAGCAGGAACCCGGCGAAGGTGCCGAGCAGCAGCACGCCCCAGCCGTACCAGCCGAGCACGGCCCCCAGGCAGAGGGCGAGCTTCACGTCCCCGAAGCCCATGCCGTTGGGGTTGATGAGGAAGAGCAGGAAGTACGCACCGGCGAGCGCGAGCGCGCCGTACAGCGCGGTCAGCCAGGAACCGCCGTGCTCGGGCAGCAGCGCGGCGCCCCCGAGCAGCGCGAGCGCGGCGCCGGCGAGCGGCAGCGTGAGCACGTCCGGCAGCCGGTGCACGGTGAAGTCGACCAGGGCCAGCAGTACGCCGAAGGGCGCGAGCAGCATCCAGACGCCGAGCTCGGGCCGCGCGCCGGTGGTGAGGGCGAGAGCGGCGCAGACGAGGGCGGTGGTGACGACGGTCCCGGAGGTCCGGGGTCCGTAGCCCCGGGCCGTCCCGACCCAGGACGTCAACGGCCGCCCGTCCGGAGTCTCACCGCGCCAGCCCGCATCGGGCGACACGGACAGACGGTAGGCGGCACGCGGTACGAAGAGCCCTACGAAGGCGCCCCAGAGGGCGCCGCCGAGAACAAGGACCAGCTCCAAGAGACTCCGTCTCCCTCGCGTTGTGGGCAGGCGTGCCGCAGGGCGAGTGGGGTCTCCCCTGCTCGAGCGAAGCCGAGAGCTTGGGGAAGGGTGGGCACAACGCCCCACTGCCGAGTTCCGATTGAGCCAGGCGTCAGCTGACCGCGGTCAGGCCACTGCGCCAGGTGGGAAGCAGCTCGTCGAGCAAGGCCTCCGTCCGGGGCGGCACGCCCCGCGCCCCACTACGGGCGACGAGATCCGCGGCAACCGCCTGCAACCGCGCGGAGTCGCCCGTGGCATGCGTGGCCCGCAGCAGCTCGTTCCAGAGCCGCTCATCGCCCGGCGCGGAGCCGAGCGCAGCGTTCAGCGCCTCGATGGCCTTCTCCGCGCGCCCCTTCTCCAGGTGGAACTCGGAGAGGGCGAGCCCGATGTCGGCGACGAGCAACGGCAGCTGCGCGTCGATGATCTCGTGCGTGAGCCAGCCGTAGCGCCCCTGCGGCCGGTCGGCGAGCAGCGGCCCGCGCACCAGCACCAAGGCATCGGTGAGCATCCGCCCGCGCACGGCACGGCTGTTGGCACCGCGCCCCTGCGTGGCCTCGTGGTAGAGCGAGCGCAGCACGTCCAGGTCGGAGACGACGGACTTGGCCAGCGTGAGCCGCCCGCTCTGGTCCGCCCGCAGCCGCGGCGCGCCGTCAGGATCGGCGCCGAGCCACTCCCGCAGCCGGTCGACGAGCGCGTCCCGGACGTCCTCGGTGACACCGCGCGGCCACAGCGCGGAGGCGAGCACCCGGGGGTGCACACCCTCGCGGTGCAGCAGGAGCAGCGCGAGCGCCTCGTGCATCAGCGGACTGCGCTCGCCGTCCGGAGTGTCGAGGCCGATGATCTCGTACGTACCGACAAGGCGGGCGTACACCGCGGGCCTGCCCTGCTCGGTGACGTCGACGAGGAACGGCGGAGCGGTCGCCGCACGGCCGGAACCGGCGGATCCGGAGCCGGTGGCCCCGTCCCCCGGGTCGGCCTCGACGAACAGCTCGACCACGGACCGCTGCAGGGCCTCCGGCAGCGTCTGCGCCTCCAGTTCGAGCCCGAGCAGCGGGGCGAGCAGCTTGCCCTCGCGGGTGATCTCCATCTCCCAGGCGGCGCCCGGCAGGTCACCGGACTCGGTGCCGACGAGGTAGCCGATGCCCAACCGGCCCGCGTCCGCGGCCAGTTCGGCGAGCTTCACGGCGTCGTCGCCGGTCGGCTCTGCGGCGAGCAGCACGAGGTGCGGCGCCCAGCGGGTGTGCTGGGCGGGGCCGGTACGCCCGGTGAGCACCGAGTCGTGTCCGGCTGCCCCCAGCGCACCACGCCGCTGCCGTGTCTCGGCCTCCATCGTCTCGATCAGCGCCTCGATGTCGTCGAGGTGGCGCAGCCGGTTGGGCGCGAGCGGCGTCAGGTCCTGGCCGAAGCCGACGAGCGTGATGGTCATGCGGTCCGACCAGCCGTTGGTGGCCAGCTCGGCGGCGACGGACGCGAACACGGCGGCGCGGTCGGCCTCACGTCCGCTCAGCGACACGACGCCGGGCACGGCCTCCAGGTTGAGGAGCAGCCGCGAGTCGTCGAGCGTGCCGAGGCTGACGAGCCCCGGATAGGGAGCGGCGGTATCCACATCCTCGTACCGCTCGGCGTCGGTGCGCGCCAGCATCCAGAACGTCTGGTCCTGTCCCAGCTGCCACGGCGCGGGCGGCCGCCCGGCGGGCTGGGCGAGCTGCAGATGCAGATCGCCGTTGCTGAGCCAGGCCGCGTACACGGTCGGCAGGGCACGCGACTCCTCGGCGAGCGATGCGGCGAGGCCACGCAGCGAGAGGTCGAGCAGGCGTACGCCGTCGGGGTCGGCGCCCACGAGCAGCGCGTCCTGCGCGGCCGCGGCACCCCCGGTCGGCGTCGGCGGCTCCATGCCGCGGCGGCCGCCGACGGCGCCCATGGCGGACTGCCACAGCGCGTGGCGCCTGCGGCGTCCGAGGGCGCCGAGCAGTCCGGCGGCGAGGAGGGGCGCCCCGAGGAGCGCTTCCGGGAGACCGAAGGAGAACCCTTCGGACTCGCTGCCGCTGCCGGCGGCGGGGACTTCCTGCTGCCCCTTGCCGCCGCCTTCGGAAGGCCGCTGCTCGGGAATCGTGATGTGCGCGGTGTCGCGATCGACGGACCCGCCGCCGCCCTGCTGACCGCCGCCCTGTTCCTGACCGCCGCTGCCCTGCTGGCCGCCACCCTCCTTGTGATCCCCGGACCGGGCGTAGTCGGAGATCTGCTCCTTCACGTCCTGCGAGATCTTGGGCGCCTCGTCGGGCATCTCGACGAGCTCGCCGCCGTGCGCGTCCGCGGGCATCTCCATGATCCAGCCGGGCCGGATGAGGCTGGCCTCGGACAGCCGCGAACCGTCGGGCTGCTCACGGTCCTTGTTGAGCTGGTAGATCTCCTTGTACCGGCGCCCGTCGCCCAGGTGCCGCTCGGCGATCTCCCACATGGAGTCGTGGTGACGGCCCTCCGGCGGCTGGATCCGGTAGTACTTGGTGTCCCCGTCCTTCGTGTTGCTGCCGCCGCCCTCCGCATGGGCGGCCGCCTGCTCGGCCTGCTCGGCGATGGCACTCGCGGCGCTCCCGGCCTGCTCCTGCCCGAAGAGCCCACCGGGCGTCTGCTGGGCGGAGGCGGCGGAAGCGGGCTTCTGATTCCCCTCCAGCGACTGCCCGAACTGCGAGAGCCCCGGCGCGAAGCTGGCGGCGGTGGCACCCACGAGCAGCAGCGCGGCGACGAGCTGCCGGGCGAGGAGCTGGCTGCCGCCGGCGCCGGGAATCCGGTTCGGCATGCCTACGCCGGACAGCGCGGCCTTGACCTCCACGAGCACGCAGGCGGTGAACTGCGCCCAGGCGAGCCAGACGACGACGGTCAGTACGTTGATGAACGTCCCGACCGTGATCTCCTGCTGCAGCCAGTCCAGCGAGGGCGAGCCGCCCGGCAGCGGCCACCCCACGGCGTACGCGAGGGCTCCGGGCACGCCGACGACCAGCGCGACAAGGGCGACGAAGGCGAAGAACGCCTTGACGAAGTCCCCGAACGTACGACGACGCCGGGGCAGCGGCTGCGGCGTCCGGTTCCGCGGAGCCGACGGGCCCGTAGAGCTTGAAGTGGTGCGCGCCATGGCGGGAGTCCTGGTGTCCTCTGCTGGGAGGGAGCGGATGGAGTGGCTGGAGGTCGGCGATTCGACCTTCTTAGGCGATGGTACGGAAGCGACGGAAGGTCAAACAGGGGAAGCGGCCCTCACGGGTGCCCGTTTACGCCCGAGTTGCGCCGAAGGCCCAACTCGTTCTGCGTGCCGATGAACTGCCGGGCCTCCCCTTTGACCGGGCAGGCGACCGGTTTGACCGGGCAGGCGACCGCACACGTCCCCCTCGTCACAGTTCCGGCACGGATTCGCTGCGCCCGCGTAGCACTTGAGGACCGTTCGCTTCCGTCATCACGCCGAACGCGGGAGCCTTCACAGAGCGCACCAGTTCCGGTAACCCGCTCCTGATAATTTCGTCCGGCTTCATTCTCTCCTGCACATGCCGACCTCTGGGGGACTGCAACCGTGGCCCGTCGCACCATGCCCACCGTCGCGGGGGGGGGGGCGCGCCGGGCGCCGCGGCCGCCCGCCCGGGGGGGGGGGGGGGCCGCCCCCACCGCCGCCGCTCTAGCGGGGGCGGGGGCGGGGGCTGGCGGGCA
>NZ_JBHYIG010000403.1:0-6600 GCF_042740015.1 Streptomyces sp. NPDC059037 | reverse complement strand
TTGCGTCGTTGGGGGTGCGCGGGCCCGCCGTGTCCTCCGGGGGGGGCCCGTGGGGCGGGGGCGGTCCCCCGGGGTGGGGGCGCCGGGGGGGCCGCCCCCCGGGGGGGCCCCCCCACTTGCCCGCCCCCCCCCCGCTTTGGGGGGCGCGATTCGGTCCCCTGCAGGGGACATGGCACGATGCGTTCATGTCCACCGCGCTGACCGATCTCTGCCGCTACCCGATCGTGCAGGCCCCCATGGCGGGCGGTGCTTCCTGCCCGCAGCTCGCCGCCGCCGTGTCCGAGGCCGGGGGGCTCGGCTTCCTCGCCGCCGGGTACAAAACGGCCGACGGGATGTACCAGGAGATCAAACAGCTGCGAGGGCTCACCGCTCAGCCCTTCGGCGTGAACCTCTTCATGCCGCAGCCCGAGTACGCCGACACCGCAGCCGTCGAGGTGTACCGCAACCAGCTCGCGGGCGAGGCCAGCTGGTACGAGACGCAGCTCGGGGACCCGGACAGCGGCCGCGACGACGGCTACGACGCCAAGCTCGCCATCCTGATCGACGATCCCGTGCCGGTCGTCTCCTTCACCTTCGGATGCCCCACCCGCGACGTCTTCGACGCCTTCGCCCGCGTCGGCACGATCACCGTCGCCACGGTCACCACCCCCGAAGAGGCACAGACCGCGCAGTGGTCCGGCGCCGACGCCGTCTGCGTACAGGGTGTCGAGGCCGGCGGTCACCAGGGCACGCACCGCGACAACCCCGAGACGGACGGCTCCGGGCTCGGCCTGCTCTCGCTCATCGCGCAGGTGCGCGAGACCGTGCAGATCCCCGTGGTCGCGGCCGGCGGCCTGATGCGCGGCGCGCAGATCGCCGCGGTGCTCGCGGCGGGCGCCGACGCGGCGCAGCTCGGCACGGCGTTCCTGGTCTGCCCCGAGTCGGGCGCGAACGTCCTGCACAAGCAGGCCATGACCAACCCGCTGTTCACCAGGACCGAACTGACCCGCGCCTTCTCGGGCCGCCCCGCCCGCGGCCTGGTCAACCGCTTCATGCGCGAGCACGGCCCGTACGCCCCCGCCGCCTACCCCCAGGTCCACCACCTCACCAGCGGACTGCGCAAGGCCGCCGCCAAGGCCGGTGACGCGCAGGGCATGGCGCTCTGGGCGGGGCAGGGGCACCGGATGGCGCGGGAGCTGCCCGCCGGGCAGCTCGTGGAGGTCCTCGCGGCCGAACTGGCCGCCGCGAAGGCCGCGTTGGCGGCCGGCGGGCAGCAGGGGACCCAGCCCGGGGGCCAGGCATGACCGCCCCGGTCTTCGTCGTCGAGCACTTCGACGCGGGGGGCGAAGGACGCTACGTACTCGATGGTCCCGAAGGGCGGCACGCCGTCTCCGTGAAGCGGCTGAACCCCGGTGAGGAGCTTGTCCTCACCGACGGCGCCGGGCGGTGGGCGCAGTGCGTGGTCCTCGAAACCGAGGGCAAGGACCGGCTGATCGTGCGGATGGACGCCGTACGGGAGGAGGCTCCAGAGGAGCCCCGGATCACGGTCGTGCAGGCGCTGCCCAAGGGCGACCGCGGTGAACTCGCCGTGGAGACCATGACGGAGACCGGCGTCGACGCGATCGTGCCCTGGTCGGCGTCCCGCTGCATCACGCAGTGGAAGGGCGAGCGCGGGCTCAAGGCGCTCGGCAAGTGGCGGGCCACGGCGCGCGAGGCGGGCAAGCAGTCGCGCCGGGTGCGTTTCCCGGAGGTCGCGGACGCGGCGACGACCAAGCAGGTCGCCGCGCTGCTCGCGGAGGCTGACCTCGCGGCCGTCCTGCACGAGGAGGGCAGCGAACCGCTGGCCACGGCGCAGCTTCCGGCGGCCGGGCACATCGTTCTCGTGGTCGGCCCCGAGGGCGGCGTATCCCCGGACGAGCTCGCGGCCTTCGCCGCCGCGGGGGCGAAGCCGTACCGGCTCGGGCGTAGCGTGTTGCGCACATCGACCGCGGGGACGGCGGCGGCCGCACTGCTGCTCGGGCGCACGGGCCGCTGGTCCTGACTCCCCGCACGCTGTCAGGGGGCGCCTTGGAACTCGCTCAAGTACGGCTGCTCGTCTCGGACTTCAGCGCCTGCCACCACTTCTACGCCGAAGTCCTCGGCCTCAGGCCGCAGTCGGGGGCAGTGGAGGGGAACTTGGTGGAGCTGCAGGAGTGGCTGCTGCTGCTGCTGCGCGGCTGACGAGCCACCGCTGTCCCGGAGTTGGACGCAAAGGGGTCTACCGTCAGGCGGCTCGCAGTGGCACTCTGCCGCCTATGGGGGCATTGAGGCGATTACGTGATCGTGCGGTGGTCGTGCGCGGGCGGCGTCGGCGTGTGCTGTACGCCGTCGCGCTGGCGGGGGCCGCGGTGATCGGGGGCGCCGCGTGCGATCCCGTCGACGGGGGCATGAACACCTCGTCCATCGCGATCACCACCGACGAGATGGCGACGAAGGAACTGGAGCGGCAGCACCTCGACGTGCTGTGGATCAGCTGCACCGCCCGCTTCAAGGACAAGGTCACCCCGTCCAGCGGGGATCGGGACCACGAGGCCGTCGCCCATGTCGACTGCCAGGGGCAGGCCAGGAACGGCAAGGGGTCCGACGACACCAGCGACATCACCGTCAAGGGGACCGTCACGTCCGTCGTCGACGGGCACTGCGTACGAGGGAACCTGACCGCCAAGGTCGACGGCAAGGAGTGGTTCCGGGTGGACGTGCTCGGCGACTGCTCCGGGGGTGACGACGGCAACGGCAATGGCGGCAACGGCAATGGCGGCAACGACAACGGTGGTGGCGGTGACCACGGCGGTGACAAGCCGACCCAGGCCCCGACGTCCCATCAGCCGCCCGCGCCCACCGTCACGGTGACCGTCACGCCCGATCCGCCGCCCGCGACTCCCGACCCGACGTGCTCGTGCTTCAAGGGCAAGTGATCCAAATCGCTGACCGGCTCCGCCGCACCTGCTTAGGCTGGCCGTGTGACACAGACTGGGCACCCTGCGTATCTTCGGTTTCCGCACCTGCGCGGCGAGTTGGTCGCCTTCACCGCTGAGGACGACGTCTGGGTCGCTCCCCTCGACGGCGGCCGGGCATGGCGCGTCAGCGCCGACAACATGCCGGTGAACCACCCCCGCATCTCCCCGGACGGCACGACCATCGCCTGGACGTCCACACGGGACGGCGCCCCCGAGGTGCATGTCGCCCCGGTCGACGGCGGATCCTCCAAGCGCCTTACGTACTGGGGGAGTTCGCGTACGTCGGTGCGGGGCTGGACCCCGGACGGGCAGGTCCTCGCGGTCAGCACGTACGGCCAGGCATCGCTGCGCCGCAGCTGGGCGCGGGCCGTCCCGCTGGACGGCGGGCCCGCCGGCACGCTGCCGTACGGACTGGTCGGCGATGTCGCGCACGGCCCGCGGGACGGTCAAGTCCTGCTGCTCTCCGCGCCGATGGGGCGCGAGGCCGCCTGGTGGAAGCGGTACCGGGGCGGCACGGCGGGGAAGCTGTGGATCCGGCGTGGCGGCGCCGGTGACGAGGGCGGCGACGACCGCTTCGTACGCGTCCATGAAGAGCTCGACGGGAACATCGAGTACCCGCTGTGGGTGGGCGACCGCATCGCCTTCCTCTCCGATCACGAAGGCGTCGGGGCCGTCTACTCCTCGCTGCCCGACGGGTCCGATCTGCGCAGGCACACGGGTGTCGACGGCTTCTACGCCCGGCATGCCGCCACCGACGGCACGCGTGTCGTCTACGCGTCCGCGGGTGAACTCTGGCTCCTGGACGACCTGGTGGACGCCGAGCCGCGCCGCATCGGCATCCGCCTCGGCGGCCAGCGCACCGACCTCCAGCCGTTCCCCGTGAGCGCGGCGCGCTGGTTCGGCGCCGCCGCTCCCGACCACACCGGACGCGGCAGCGCCGTCTCCGTGCGCGGCGGCGTGCACTGGGTGACCCACCGCGAGGGTCCTGCCCGCGCCCTCGCCGTCGAGCACGGGGTGCGCGCACGGCTGCCGCGCACGTTCCGCGTCGACGGCGAGGAACACGTCGTCTGGGTGACGGACGCGGAGGGCGACGACGCGCTCCAGTTCGCGCCCGCCACGGGGCTCGCGCCGGGCGCCACGCCGCGCAGGATCGCCGCCGGGCAGCTGGGCCGGGTGCTCGGGCTCGCCGTGGCGCCCGACGGCAGCCGGGCCGCCGTCGCCTCGCACGACGGGCGTGTGCTGCTCGTCGAGCGGGAAAGCGGCGAGGTGCGCGAGGTCGACCGCGGGGAACACGGCGACGCCACCGGTCTTGTCTTCTCGCCGGACTCGGCCTGGCTCGCGTGGTCGCACCCGGGGCCGCGTCCGCTGCGCCAGCTGAAGCTGGCGAACACGGCAGACCTCTCGGTGTCCGAGGCGACCCCGCTGCGATTCCGCGACTACGCACCCGCGTTCACCCTCGACGGGAAGCACCTGGCGTTCCTGTCCGCGCGCTCCTTCGACCCCGTCTACGACGAGCACGTCTTCGACCTCGCCTTCGTCGGCGGATCGCGGCCCTACCTGATCACGCTGGCCGCCACCACGCCATCGCCCTTCGGGCCACAGCGCCACGGGCGGCCCTTCGAAGCGCCCGACAAGGACGAGACCCCGGACAGCGAGGGCGCTCCCGTCACCCGGATCGACCTCGACGGACTCGCCGACCGGATCGTGCCGTTCCCGGTCGAGGCCGCCCGGTACTCGACCCTGCGGGCCGCCAAGGACGGCGTCCTGTGGCTGCGGCACCCCGTGCGCGGAGTCCTCGGCGCCTCCCGCGCCACCCCGTCGGACCCCGACCCGCAGACCGAGCTCGAACGCTACGACCTCGTACAGCAGCGCATCGAGGAACTGGCGTCGGACGCCGACCACTTCTCCGTCAGCGGGGACGGCAAACGGGTGCTGCTGTGGGTCGACGGCAAGCTGAAGGTCGTGCCGAGCGACCGGCGCGCCTCCGGCGACGAGAACTCCGACTCCAACATCACCGTCGACCTCACCCGGGTCCGGCAGACCGTCGACCCCGCCGCCGAATGGCGCCAGATGTACGACGAGGCCGGGCGGCTCATGCGGGACAACTTCTGGCGGCCGGACCTGGGCGGGATCGACTGGGACGGCGTACTCGACCGCTACCGGCCGGTGCTCGACCGCGTCGCCACGCACGACGACCTCGTCGACCTGCTGTGGGAGGTCGCCGGAGAGCTCGGCACGTCGCATGCGTACGTCTTCGGGGGCGGGGCCTGGGGGACTCCCGCCGTGCGGCAGGGGCTGCTCGGGGCGGATGTCTCGCGGGGCGCGGACGGTGCCTGGCGGATCGACCGGATCCTGCCCTCCGAGACGTCGGACCCCGCCGCCTGCTCGCCGCTCGCCGCTCCCGGGGTCGCGGTGCGGGCCGGCGACGCGCTGCTCGCCGTCGCGGGGCGGCCGGTCGATCCGGTGACGGGTCCTGGGCCGTTGCTCGTGGGTACGGCGGGCAAGCCCGTGGAGCTGACCGTGTCGCCCGCGGGGGGCGGCGATCCGCGGCATGCGGTGGTCGTCCCCGTCGATGACGAGGAGCCGTTGCGGTACCACGCGTGGGTCGTGGACCGGCGGGCGTACGTCCATGAGCGGTCGGGGGGACGGCTGGGCTATCTCCACGTGCCGGACATGCAGGCCCCCGGCTGGGCGCAGATCCACCGGGACCTGCGGGTGGAGGTGGCCAGGGACGGTCTCGTGGTGGACGTACGCGAGAACCGTGGCGGGCACACGTCGCAGCTGGTCGTGGAGAAGCTCGCCCGGAAGATCGTGGGCTGGGACCTGCCGCGCGGCGCGCAGCCGTACAGCTACCCGGCGGACGCGCCCCGCGGGCCGGTCGTCGCCGTCGCCAACGAGTTCTCCGGTTCCGACGGGGACATCGTGAACGCGGCGATCAAGGCGTTGGGGATCGGGCCCGTGGTGGGGACGCGGACGTGGGGCGGGGTGATCGGCATCGACAGCCGGTACCGCCTGGTGGACGGGACGTTGGTCACGCAGCCGAAGTACGCGTTCTGGCTTGAGGGGTACGGGTGGGGCGTCGAGAACTATGGCGTGGACCCGGACGTGGAGGTGGTGACGACACCGGAGGACTACGCGTCCGGCGCGGACCCTCAACTGGACGAGGCGATCCGCCTGGCGCTGGCCGCGTTGGCGGAGTCCCCGCCGAAGAGTGCGCCGGAGTTGCCGGGGGCGTGAGGGGGCTGGCCTGCGGCCTCGGGCCCCGTCCGCGGATTTCCCCCCCCGGGGGGCGTGATGGCCCGGGTGCTCGGACGGCCTTCCTGTCCCGCCGCTTCGCGGCGGATCAGGTCCGTGATGGCCCGGGTGCTCGGGCGGCGTTCCTGTCCCGCCGCTTCGCGGCGGATCTTCCCCACCCACCCACCCGATCACCCTGCGGCGGATCTTTTCCCACCCACCCACCCGCCCGATCACCCCGCGGCGGATCTTTTCCCGCCCACCCGCGCGATCACCCTGTGGCGGATCTTTTCCCACCCGCCCCCCCCAACACCCAGCGGGGCCAAACGGGGGGGGGGCGGGTAGGGTTTATACTGCCGGCCGGGGGGGCGGGTTATCGGGGGGGTGGGCG
>NZ_JBHYIG010000402.1:0-6754 GCF_042740015.1 Streptomyces sp. NPDC059037 | reverse complement strand
CCCGCGCAACGAGAGGGGCGGGGACGGGCATCGGCCCCCACGCACCCGCACCGCGCAACGAGACACGAGGGGACGGGCATCGGCCCCCACGCACGGCCAGCGCGCATCGAGACGCGAGGGGACGGGCATCGGCCCCCACGCACCCGCACCGCGCATCGAGACGCGAGGGGACGTGTCGGTATGTCCGCACGGAGCACGGTACGCAGCACTCCCCAACCGCAGCAGCAAAGCGCCCGGACCGAGATGGCGAGTACGGACATACCGGCGCGGCCCCGCCCCCAAGACGCACCGCACCGCAGACGACCCCCAAAGCCGCCGCCCCACCCCACAGCCGGACCGCCCGCAGACGGCACCCAAGCCGCAGCCCCGCCTCCAAGACGAACCGCACCGCAGACGCCCTCCGAGCCCCACCCCACAGCCGGACCGCCCCACAGCCGGCACCCAAGCCGCAGCCCCGCCTCCAAGACGAACCGCACCGCAGACGCCCCCCGAGCCCCACCCCACAGCCGGACCGCCCCGCAGCCGGCACCCAAGCCGCAGCCCCACCCCCAAGACGAACCGCACCACAGACCGCAGCCCCGCAGCCCCGCAGCCCCGCAGCCCCGCAGCCGGCAACGACCCCGCAGCCCCACCCCGCACAGCACGCCGCACCCCCGATCCAGCGCCGCGAAAGGCCCAGCCCCCGCCGCCGACCCGCTACCGTGGCCGGGATGAGCACCGACGAGCAGGCACAGCGTCCAGCGGACACCCCCCGGTCACTCGCCGAGGCGCTTCGGTCCCGTGGCGACGAGTCGCTCGGTGCGCTGCTGCAGGCCCGCCCCGACCTGCTCACCCCTGTTCCGACCGACCTCACGCAGCTGGCCACCCGCGCCGCGACCCGCGCCTCCGTCGTCCGCGCCCTGGAGCGGCTCGACCGTTTTACGCAGCAGGTCGCCGAGGCCCTCGCCGTGGCTCCGGAGCCGGCGACGTACGCCGAACTGCACGCGCTGATCGCGGGAGACGAGGGGGGCGACGGCGGGGACACGGCGACGGACGAAGCGCTCGGCCGGGCCGTCGGCGTCCTGCGCGAGCAGGCCCTCGTCTGGGGCCCCGACGACCGCCTGCGCCTGGTCCGCACGGCACGCGAACTCCTCGCCCCCGCCCCGCAGTACCCCTCCCCCACCGGCCTCGGCCCCACCGTCGCCGAGGCCACCGCGGGGATGTCGCCGAACCGTATCCAGGACATCGTCACGGCGGCCGGGCTGCCCTCCACCCACGACGCGGTGTCCGCCGTCCGCTCGCTGACCGACCTCTTCACGGACCGCACCCGGATGTCCGCACTGCTCGACGAGGCCCCCGCCGAGTCCGTCGAGGTGCTCTCGCGGCTCGTCTGGGGCCCGCCGTACGGCCAGGTGACCGCAGACCCGGCGCGGCATCTGCGCTGGCTCCTGGACCGGGGCCTGCTCCTGCCGACCTCACCCGGCACCGTCGTACTCCCCCGCGAGGCGGCCCTGCACCTGCGCGCGGGCCGCGCGCACCGCGTCATCGAACCGGCGCCGCCCGCCGTGCAGCCGCTGCGCGAGCACCGTCCACAGGTTGTGGACGCGACGGCGGCGGGCCAGGCGTACACGGCGCTCGCCACGGTCGAGGAGCTCCTGAAGGACTGGGACGAGGGCGGCCCGACGGTCCTGCGGGCCGGCGGCCTGAGCGTGCGGGATCTGAAGCGGACGGCGGTGGCGCTCGACGTACCGGAGCCGGTGGCCGCGTTCTGGGTCGAACTGGCCTACGCGGCGGGCCTGGTGGCGTCGGACGGCGAGACGGACGAGCGGTACGCGGCGACACCGGCGTACGACGACTGGCAGGAGCTGCCCGCCGCCGAGCGCTGGTCGGCGCTCGCCACGGCCTGGCTGACGGCGACCCGCACGGCGGGCCTGATCGGCGGCCGCGACGGCAAGGACCGCACGCTGTCGGCGCTGGGCCCGCACCTGGACCGCTCGTCGGCCCCGGAGATCCGCCACCGGGTCCTGACGCTCCTCACGACACTCCCGGACGGTGCGAGCCCGACGCCCGACTCGCTCCTGGCCAGGCTGCGCTGGGAGCGCCCGCCGAGGGGCTCCGCCGGGGGCGGGGCCTCCGCGGGCGGCGTGTCCACCGGCAGCAGCACATCCGCAGGCAACGCGCCACTCGAACTGCGCGCCCGCATCGCCCAATGGACCCTGAACGAGACGGAGTTGCTCGGCATCACGGGCCGCGGCGCGCTGTCGTCGCACGGGAGGGCACTGCTCGGCTCCGAGGAGGGCGCGGCAACGGCGCCCGCCCCCTCCCCCGCCGAGCTGGCCGTATCCGCGGCCCGAGCCGCCCGCCTCCTCACCCCCCTCCTCCCCGAGCCCCTCGACCACGTGCTCCTCCAGGCGGACCTCACCGCGGTGGCCCCCGGCCCGCTGGAGCGCCCGCTCGCCGAGACCCTCGCCGTACTCGCGGACGTCGAGTCGAAGGGCGGCGCGACGGTGTACCGCTTCACGCCCGGCTCCGTGCGCCGCGCGCTGGACGCGGGCAAGTCGGCGTCCGACCTGCACGCGTTCCTGGCCGCGCACTCCCGCACGCCGGTCCCGCAGCCCCTCGCGTACTTGATCGACGACGTGGCCCGAAAGCACGGCCACCTCCGAATCGGCGCGGCATCGGCATACGTACGCTGCGACGACGAGGCGCTGCTCAACGAGATCCTCGCCGACAAGCGCTCCCAGGGCCTGCGCCTGCGCCGCCTCGCCCCCACCGTGCTCGCCGCGCAGGCCGACCCCGGCGCGCTCCTCGAAGGGCTGCGCGCGATGGGCTTCGCGCCCGCCGCGGAGAGCGCCGAGGGCGACGTACTGATCCACCGAGCCCACGCCCACCGCACACCGCCGCGCACCGCCCCCGAGCCCGTCCACGACGGCCCGCCACTGCCGGACGACACGATGACCGGCGCCGCGGTGCGCGCCATCCGCGCGGGCGACCTGGCCTCGACGACTCCCCGCAAGGCCACCCCGGAGACGACCGGCGCGCTCCCCCGCACGACGGCGGCGGAGACCCTCGCCACGATGCAGGCGGCAGTCCTGACCGGCGAGGCGGTCTGGATCGGCTACGTGAACGCGGAGGGCTCGGCGAGCCAGCGCGTGATCGCCCCGATCCGCGTCGAGGGCGGCTTCGTCACGGCGTACGACCACACGGCGGACGAGGTCAGGACGTATCCGCTGCATCGGGTGACGGGGGTGGCGGAGCTCGCGGACGACTGAGTCACGGCCGGAGCGACGGCTGAGGCCCACAGCACAGTCAGGGCGGTAATCGCGCGCCATGCGGCACACTGGACGTTTGGCTTACCGAAAGGGTGCGCGCGTGAACGGTCCCCTCATCGTCCAGTCGGACAAGACCCTCCTGCTCGAGGTCGACCACGAGCAGGCCGATGCCTGCCGCCGTGCCATCGCGCCCTTCGCGGAGCTGGAGCGTGCCCCCGAGCACATCCACACCTACCGCGTGACGCCGCTCGGTCTGTGGAACGCCCGTGCGGCGGGGCACGACGCGGAGCAGGTCGTGGACGCGCTGGTGGAGTTCTCGCGGTATCCCGTGCCGCACGCGCTGCTCGTGGACGTCGCGGAGACGATGGCGCGGTACGGGCGGCTCACGTTGTCCAAGCACCCGACGCACGGGCTTGTGCTGACCACCACCGACCGGCCCGTGCTCGAAGAGATCCTGCGGTCCAAGAAGGTGCAGCCGCTCGTCGGCGAGCGGGTCGACGCGGACACCGTCGTCGTGCATCCCTCCGAGCGTGGGCAGATCAAGCAGACCCTGCTCAAGCTCGGGTGGCCCGCCGAGGATCTTGCCGGGTACGTCGACGGAGAAGCGCACCGGATCGACCTCGCCGAGGACGGGTGGGCGCTGCGGCCGTATCAGAAGCAGGCCGTCGAGGGCTTCTGGCACGGCGGGAGCGGCGTTGTCGTACTGCCCTGTGGCGCCGGGAAGACGCTGGTGGGGGCCGGGGCCATGGCCGAGGCCAAGGCGACCACTCTCATTCTCGTGACCAATACCGTCTCCGCGCGGCAGTGGAAGCACGAGCTGGTGAAGCGGACCTCGCTGACCGAGGACGAGATCGGTGAGTACAGCGGGACGAAGAAGGAGATCCGGCCGGTCACCATTGCGACCTATCAGGTGCTGACCACCAAGCGGAAGGGCATCTATCCGCACCTCGAGCTCTTCGACTCCCGTGACTGGGGGCTCATCGTCTACGACGAGGTGCATCTGCTGCCCGCCCCCGTCTTCAAGTTCACCGCCGATCTGCAGGCCCGGCGGCGTCTTGGGCTCACCGCGACCCTGGTCCGTGAGGACGGGCGGGAGTCCGATGTCTTCTCCTTGATCGGGCCCAAGCGGTTCGATGCTCCTTGGAAGGAGATCGAGGCTCAGGGGTACATCGCGCCCGCCGACTGCGTGGAGGTGCGGGTCAATCTGACGGACTCGGAGCGGCTCGCGTACGCCACCGCCGAGGCCGAGGAGAAGTACCGGTTCTGCGCCACCACCGCCACCAAGCGGAAAGTGACGGAGGCGCTGGTCAAGAAGCATGCCGGGGAGCAGACCCTCGTCATCGGGCAGTACATCGATCAGTTGGACGAGCTGGGCGAGCATCTGGAAGCGCCCGTCATCAAGGGCGAGACGACCAACGCGCAGCGCGAGAAGCTGTTCGGCGCCTTCCGGGAAGGCGAGATCTCGGTTCTCGTCGTGTCCAAGGTCGCCAACTTCTCCATCGATCTGCCAGAAGCCACCGTCGCGATTCAGGTGTCCGGAACCTTCGGCTCCCGGCAGGAGGAGGCACAGCGGCTCGGTCGCGTGCTGCGTCCCAAGGCCGACGGGCACGAGGCGCGCTTCTACTCCGTGGTGGCGCGGGACACCATCGACCAGGACTTCGCGGCGCATCGGCAGCGGTTCCTCGCCGAGCAGGGGTACGCGTACCGGATCGTCGATGCGGACGAGCTGCTGACCGAGGGCTGAGGCCGACGCCGGTCGCCGTCCGGCTCAGGAGCCCACGAGCATCGCCACGGGGATCGTCACGACCGACGTGATGGCGAACGCCGTCCGCAGCCACGCCGCGCGCGCGTCGCGCGGCGTGAGCCAGCCCGCCGCCAGGCAGCCGATGCCGCCGAGCAGCGCGAGTACGTAGCGGGCCACCAGGTCCTGGTGCTCCGGCGACGACGCGTCACCGAGCTCCGCGTCGAGCGCGACCACGTACCCGCCGAGCACGAGGAGCAGCACCACGACGGGGGTCGCGAGAGCCGGCCCGAGGATGCGGCTCGGGCGGGGGACGGGGTGCGCGGCGGCATAGGCGGCGTTACGGGCGGCCCACGCCTCCTGCGGCTCCGTCTCGGATCGCGGTTCCGTCTCGGTTTGCGGATCCGTCTCGGTTTGCGCATCGGTATCCATGGAGCGAGTCAACCTCCGCGCGCGGCGCGGGCACCTGCGTCCCCGTACTCAGATACGTACTCAACATCGGCAGCAGCGCCACGCCGAGCAGCACGTACGGCGAGGCCAACGGCTGTTGCCACCACGGCAGATGCAGGTCCAGGTCGCCCTGGTGCGGGAGCAGCCAGAAGGTGCGGGCCGTGAAGAGGGTCGCCACCGCCGCGGTCAGGCGGGGGCGGCCCTCCGCCATGAGCAGGGTCAGGAGCGGTACGCACCACACCCAGTGGTGGGACCAGCTGATCGGGGAGATCAGCAGGGCGGTGGCCGCCGTCAGGAGGATGCCGCGGGGTTCCGACCTGGCCCGGCGCGCCAGCCAGAGGCCGAGCGCGGCGGTGAGGGCCGCGGGGATCGCCCATGCCGGGCCGGGGGTGGGGTCGTGGAGCGCCCTGGCGATCAGGCCCTGGAGCGACTGGTTGTCGACGATCCATGCCTTGCCGACGCGGTTCGTCTCGAAGAGGCGGTGCGTCCAGAAGTCGGCGCTGGCGGCGGGGAGCACGAGGGCGCCGAGAGCGACCGTGCCGGTGAGGGCCGCCAGTGCGGTGCAGCCCTCGCGTACGCGTCCTCTCAGGAAGAGGTACGCGATGAAGATCGCGGGGGTGAGCTTGATGCCGGCTGCGATGCCGAGTGCGAAGCCCTTGCCGGTGGCGCCCGGCGGGCGGGTGAGGTCCCAGAGGATCAGACAGGCGAGGGCCAGGTTGATCTGGCCGAACAGGACCGTCTGGAAGACGGGCTCCAGCCAGAGCGCTGCCGCTGTGGCCGCGAGGAGGAGCGCGGGGCGGGTGCGGGTGCCTGCCAGGCCGGCCGAGAGGTGGATCAGGAGGGCGAGGAGGGCGATGTTGCCGAGGATGAAGGCGAGCCTGAGGGCGGGGAGGGGAAGCCAGGTCGTCGGCACGAAGAGGATGGCCGCGAAGGGTGGATAGGTGGCGGGCAGCTCCCACTCGGTGACGGTGAACCCGTAGAGGTCCGTCCCGTTGGCCACGGCGGCCCCCTCGGCCCGGTAGACAAGGGTGTCGGCCATGGGGATGTGTTGCGCCAGGCAGAGGGCGGCGAAGGCGAGCAGCGAGGCGGCGAGCAGGGCGGCCGCGGCGGGAGTTCTGCCCTTGCGTGATCGGGGCGTCACTGTGGGTTCCGTCACGGCGGTGACCTTAGCGGCACACCGACACGTCCCCTCGCGTCTCTATGTGCGCTGCGGGTCGCGCCCCCAAATGGGGCGGGGTTCATGGGGGAGATCCCACAAGCGCCCCCCCGCAAAAATAACACCCCCCCCCCCCCCCGCCGCCCCCCCCCGCGC
>NZ_JBHYIG010000401.1:0-6812 GCF_042740015.1 Streptomyces sp. NPDC059037 | reverse complement strand
CCCCTTCGGGGCGCCCCCTGCGGACGCTCAGCCCCACGCCCCCGCAGCCGCCGCTGCCTTTGCGTACGCGCTGAAGTCTCGTGGCTCTCGGCCCAGGACATCCCTCACGCCCGTCGTCGGCGTCGCGTTGTGGCCCTCGGAGAGCCAGGACAGGACGTCTGCCAGGGCGCGGGCCGCGTCGGTGGGGACGTCGGCTGCCGTCAGTTCCGCGACGTACGCGTCCGGGGTGATGTCCTCGAAACGCATCGGGCGGCCCGAAGCCTCCGCGAGTTCCGCGACCGCTTCGGCGAAGGTCATCGCGCGCGGGCCGGAGAGTTCGTAGACCCGGCCCGTGTGGCCGTCCTCGGTGAGCAGCGCGGCGGCCACGTCCGCGATGTCGTCCACGTCGATGAACGGCTCCGGCACGTCGCCGACGGGGAGTGCGAGGCGGCCCGCCACCAGGGGCGCGTGGAAGATGTCCTCGTCGAAGTTCTGCGTGAAGTTGTTCGGGCGGATCACCGTCCAGTCGACGTTCAGCTCGCGCACCACGCGCTCGGCCTCCGCCATGGACGGCTCGAAGGAGTCTCCGTACACCTCGACGCCCCGCCCGGACAGGACCACGAAACGGCGTACTCCGGCGGCCGCGGCCTGGCTCACGAAGTCGGCGACCGGCTCGGGGTCGGGCGGGCCGACCAGGTAGAGGGCGCCCACGCCCTCCAGGACCGGGCCCCAGGTGGCCCGCTCCGTCCAGTCGAAACGGGTCTCGCCGGAGCGGGACGCCGCCCGCACGCTCCGCCCCTGGTCGCGCAGCCGGGCCACGACGCGACGGCCGGTCTTGCCGGTGGCGCCGAGGACGAGGATGGTCGAACTCGCTGTCTGCACTGCCTTGTTGTTGCTGTCGTTGGTCATGGGCTCAGCCAATCGCGTGCGGGGCGTCGGAGACATGGGCGTTCGTCTCGCGCGTAGGGGAGTACGTCTACGGTCCGGCGGGCTCCGTCTACGGTGGGGGCATGGACGCACTGGGGGATCTGCTGCGCGGCGTACGCGCGGACGGGGCGCTGTTCAACCGCACGGTCCTGAACGGGCCTTGGGAGTCGAAACACAGCGAGGGGGCGGCGCTGACGCTGGTCGCCGTGGTGCGCGGTGCGGCGCGGATCGCGGCCGCTTCGGGTGAGCCGCGCACCCTGCGGGAGGGGGACGCGGCCATGGTGTGCACGGCGGCCCCGTTCACGCTCTCCGGGACGGGTGCGGCTTCCGGCGGCGAGTGCGAACTGGTCACCGGCGCCTACCAGTTGGAAAGCTCCGTGGGCTGCCGCCTGGTCAGCATGCTGCCGCCGCTCCTGGTCGTCCCCGCGGGCGACGACTGCCTGCCCATCCTGGAGCTGATCGCCGCGGAGGTGGCCGCCGACCGGCCGGGGCGCCAGTACGTGATGGACCGGATGCTCGACTGGATGCTGGCCTGCACCCTGCGCGAGTGGTTCGATCTGCCGGACGCCTGCCCGCCCGCCTGGTACCGCGCACTCGGCGACGACGTGGTCGGCCCCGCGCTGCACGCCATGCACGACGAACCGGCGCGCCCCTGGACGGTGGCCTCGCTGGCCGCCCGCGCCCAGGTGTCCCGCGCGTCCTTCGCCCGCAACTTCACCGAGCTGGTCGGCAGGCCCCCGATGGCGTACCTCACCGAGTGGCGGATGGCGCTCGCCGCCGAGCTGCTCGCCGAGCCCGGCGCGACGGTGGCGGCCGTGGCCGGCCAGGTGGGCTACGCCGACGGCTTCGGCTTCAGCGACGCCTTCAAACGAATCCGGGGCATCACTCCGAGCAGCTACCGCACCTCACTGACAACCGGCCGCCCGGACTCCGCCTCGCTCCGGGCGACAGGCTGACCGCCTCCACCTTTCGCACTCCGCCTCGCCCCAGGCGGCAGGCTGACCGCCGCCACCTTTCGCACTCCGCCTCGCCCCAGGCGGCAGGCTGACCGCCGCCGCCTCCCGCACTCCGCCCCACTCCGAGCAGCAGGCCGACCGCCGCTCTCAGCGCGACCGCGGCCGGACAGGTCGCGTACGCCGACGCGTTCGGCCTCCGGCAACACCCCCGAGCGCATCCGGAGCGGCGCCCCCCAACAGCTACCTCGCCTCACTCACCGCCGGGCGACCGGACTCCGCCTCGCTCCGGGCGGCGGGCTGACCGTCGCCTCCCGCGACCCGCCTCCCGCTCCTGCGCCTCCGCAGGCCCTGTGCCGAGAGCAGTACGCCCAGGAGTGCCATCGCCAGCGGGACGGTGAGGGCCGCGTGGAAGGCGGAGAGGGGGGATGCCGCGTTCGTGCCCGATGAGGCCAGGCCGTGGACCGCTGTTACGCCCGAGATGCCGATCGCCGCGCCGAACTGCAGGCCCGTCTGGAGTACTCCCCCCGCCAGGCCCTGTTCCTTCTCGGCCACCCCTTCCGTCGCCGCGATCATCAGCGGGCCCAGGGCCAGCGCGAAGGCCGTGCCCGCGAGGAGCAGGGTCGGGAACATCGCCGCGTACGTCCAGTCCATGCCGACCGGCAGGAAGAGGCCGTACGCCACTGTCGCGAGCAGGAAGCCGGCGAGGATCACCCGGGCGTGGCCGTACCGTGCGACCAGGCGTGGGGTGAGCGTCGGGGCGAGGATCACGTCGCAGCCCATCACCACCAGGGCGACGGCGGTCTGCCAGGACGACCAGCCGCGCAGCTCCTGGAGGTAGAGCGTCAGGACGAACTGGAAGCCCATGAACGCCCCGACGAACAGCAGCGCCCCCAGCCCGGCCCGCACCACCGACCCCGTACGAAGGATCCCGAGGCGCACCAGTGGCTCTGCCGTACGCCGCTCGATCCGTACGAAGGCGGCTCCGAGCAGCAATCCCGCGGCCGCCGCACCGGCGGTCAACGGCCAGCCCGCGAGCCCGTGTTCGAGCCGTACGACGCCGAAGGCGAGCAGCAGCATCGCCCCGGCCGCCGCGGCTGCACCCGGCAGATCGAAGCCCCGCAGGCCGGGCGTGCGCCGCGCGGGCACCGTCTCGCCCGGGACGAGCCGCACCGCCGCCGCGAGGATCGCCCCCGCGAGCAGCACCGGCGCGAAGAACACCCACCGCCAGCCGAGTCCGGTCAGGAGCCCGCCGACGACCAGGCCGAGTGAGAAGCCGCCGGCGGAGGTGCCGGCGAAGACCAGCAGGGCCCTGTTGCGCTCGGGCCCCTCGGCGTACGAGGTGGTGATGATCGACATCGCGGCGGGTGTCATGAAGGCCGCGGCGAGGCCGGTCACGAAGCGGGCCACGATCAGCATCCAGCCCTCGGTGGCGAGGCCGCCGAGTCCGGAGAAGAGGAGGAAGACACCGAGCCAGACGAGGAACATCCGCCGTCTGCCCAGCAGGTCGGCCGCCCTGCCGCCGAGCAGTGTGAAGCCCGCGTACCCGAGGACGTAGGCGCTCAGGACCCAGGCCGCGGTGCCGGTGGACAGACCGAGGTCGGATCGGATGGCGGGGATGGCGATCGCGAGCATCGCGATGTCGATGCCCTCCAGGAAAATCGTCCCGCAGAGGACCAGCAGCAGTGCCCAGGCCCGTGCGCCCATGGTGGCTCCCGGTGAGGTGAGATCGGCGGTTGTGACGGTTACTCAGCCGGGGGTCGGTTCCCTCTTGTAACCACTGGAAGCCTGCGGCACCATCGGCAGGTATGGAAGAAGGCACTTTGAAGTCACCGAGTAACCGCGAAGGCACCGTGGGCGCGGGCGCGGACGCACATGCACACGCGGGCTCGGGCTCGGGCACGGGCGTGGACTATGGAGACGCCGATCCCTTCCAGTGGGACACCCGCGAGGACTGCCAGGTGCGGCAGATCCTCGACCGCGTCGCCGACAAGTGGTCGCTGCTCACCATCGCCCTCCTGGAGCACCGCAAGCTCCGCTTCACCGAACTGCGCCGCGAGATCGACGGCATCAGCCAGCGCATGCTGACGGTCACGCTGCGCCAGCTGGAGCGCGACGGCCTGGTCAAGCGCACGGTGCACCCGGTGGTGCCGCCACGGGTCGAGTACGAACTCACCCCGTTGGGCGGCACCCTGCACCACACCATCCAGTCCCTGGTGACCTGGACGGAGCGGCACCAGAACGAGATCGCGGCCGCGCGGGAGGCCTACGACGTGCGGGCCGCGTCCGAAGAGGCGGGCTGAGCCGCCTCCGAGGAGTCGGGCCGTGCCGCGTCCGAAGAGGCGGGCTGAGTCGCCTCCGAGGAGTCGGGCCGTGCCGCGTCCGAAGAGGCGGGCCGAGCCGTCTCGCCGCGGGCCCGGTGCGCCCTGGCCTTCTGGCGGTTGCCGCAGCGTTCCATCGAGCACCAGCGGCGGCGCCCGGGGCGGGACGTGTCGACGAACAGCAAGTAGCAGTTGCCCCCACCGCATTCGCGGACACGGTGGGCGTACGGCCCGGTGAAGAGGTCGACCGCGTCGCGCATGACGCTCGACAGGAGCCGTGTGCCGGTGGCGCCCGGCGCCCACGCGCGCGTGCCGTCCGGTTCGATGCGGGCGGTGAGCGGGGCTTCGGCCGCCGCGGCGTTCACGGCGGACAGGCACCCGGGGTCGAGCGGGCGGTCGTGCGCACGGTCGGCGGCGAGCAGGAACAGGGCGTCGCGGGTGCGCCGCACCAATTTCAACTCCCGCTCCCCCACGGCCAGTTCCAGGCCTGATGGCCACCGGAGGCGGCTCTCCCCCGCCCAGCGCACCAGGTCCGCGGGCTCGTGCAGCACCTCGAAGCGCGCGAACTCCCCCGGGCCGCCCGTCGCGAGCAGCTCCAGGCAGAGCGCGCCCGGGTCGAAGTGAAACCGCCCGCCCGTGGGCGGGGCGAGCGTCAGCCCCGGCCGTTCGGCCTGTCCCGTTGTGCGCTCCATCATGTAACCAGTATAACTGGTTAGCATGACCCTGCACTGGAAACTCGTCGTCGACGCCAACGACCCGCACGCCCAGGCCGCCTTCTGGGCCGAGACGCTGGGCTATGAGGTCGAGGACAACAGCGCCCTGATCACCCGCCTCCTCGGCTTCGGCGCCCTCCCCGAGTCCGAGACCATCGAGTTCCGCGGCCGCCACGCCTTCCGCGATCTGGTCGCCGTACGGCATCCGGACGATCCGTACGACGAGGAGACCGGCACCGGCCTCGGGCGGCGGATCCTCTTCCAGCGCGTCCCGGAGACGAAGACCATCAAGAACCGGCTGCACCTCGACGTGCACTCCGCGCCCGACCAGCGCGAGCACGAGGTCACCCGCATCGAGGCGCTCGGCGCGGCCGTCCTGCGGCGCGAGAAGCAGCCGGGTGGTGAATGGGTCGTCATGACGGACCCGGAGGGGAACGAGTTCTGCGTCCACTAGGGGCGCACGGGCAGGAGCCGAGGCCCTCGCCCCCTACAGCAGGAGCCGCGACACCATCTCGTCGACCAGGCGCTCGGGCTGATGCGGCGCCAGGAGCTCCGGGATGGTCAGGTCGTCCACCATGAGCCCGAACATGGCCAGGTAGAGCAGCACCATGCCCGTGGTGTCGCCCGGCAGTCCGCTGTCGAGGTGGAAGTTGATGTTGCCCTCCAGCTCGTCGCGGAAGAAGCGCGTCAGCTCGGCGTGGAGTTCGGGGTTCCTGGTGGCCATCAGGCGCAGCTCCAGCATGGCCAGATGACTGCTGCGGTCGGCGCGCATCCGCTCGATGATCTGGTGCATGAAGGTCTTCACCAGCTCGTGCGTCGGCTCGGCCTTGAGCGTCTCGGCCACGTCCGACGCATCGGGCGTCAGCCGCTCGCGGGTGCGCTGCATGATCTGCCCCAGCATGTCGGCGCGGTTGGTGAAGTAGTTGGACGCCGTGCCCGTGGGGACGCCCGCCTCGGTGTCGAGGGCGCGGAGGGTCAGCCCGCGCGAGCCCTCGCGGGCGAGCACCTCGATGGCGGCGTCCAGCAGGGCGGTGCGGCGGGCGGGATTCTGACGCATGGGGTTCTCCTGAACCTTTTTCCTTTGGACGGTTGACACCACTGCAAGTGAAGTACTAAGTTCTGACCACTTCAAGCACAGTACATCAGTCGCAGCAGTCACGCCTTCCGCCTTGCCGCCCTACCCAGGAGAACCCCACTTGCGAAAGCTCACGTACTACGTCGCCGTCACCCTCGACGGTTACATCGCGGGCCCCGACGGATCGTTCGACTTCTTCCCCTTCGAGGGCGAGGTCCGCGAGACGATCATGGCCGAGTACCCCGAGACCCTGCCCGTGGTCGCGCGCGGCCCGCTGGGTCTCAGCGACACCCCCAACAAGCGCTTCGACACGATCCTCATGGGGCGCAGCACCTACGAGGCCGGCCTGCCCATCGGCATGACGAGCCCCTATCCCCAGCTGAGGCAGTACGTCATATCGAGCACGCTGACCGAGACGCCCTCGGACGTGACGCTCGTCGCCGACGACCCGGTCGGGCTCGTGCGCGAGCTGAAGCAGGAGGACGGCCTGGACATCTGGCTGTGCGGCGGCGGCAAGCTGGCCGGTGCGCTCTTCGACGAGATCGACGAGCTGGTCCTCAAGCGCAACCCGTTCGTCATCGGCTCCGGCATCCCCCTCTTCGAGAGCCCCTTCGCGGTGACCGGTTTCACCGTGTCGGCGAACCGGTCCTTCGATTCCGGCGTCAATATGACTACCTTCAAGCGGAAGTGACCGGACATGACCGAGAAGCGGGCCAAGTCCGGTAAGACCTGACAGGAGGTCAGGCGGATGGCCCGGCAGCTCGTCGTGACGGAGTACGGCGCGGGGGGGGCCCCCCCGGCCCCCCGCCACCCCCCCCCCCCCCCCCCCCCCCCGCCCGCCCCC
>NZ_JBHYIG010000400.1:0-6829 GCF_042740015.1 Streptomyces sp. NPDC059037 | reverse complement strand
CCGCCCGCCCCCCCGCGGGGGGGGCCGGGGGCCCGCCGCCTGGGGCCCGCGGCCACGCCGGACCCCCTCCCCACCCAGTACCTCGAAGAGGCCGACCAGCTCGCGCACCGCATCTCGGTGGTCGACCACGGCCGGGTCATCGCGGACGGCACGGCGGACGAGCTGAAGTCGAAGATCGGCGGCGACCGGATCGACGTGGTGGTGCGGGACGCGGCCCAACTGGAGGACGTGGCCCGCCTGTTGCCCGGCGATGCCGCCCTGGACGCCGACCGCAGGCTGGCGAGCGCACCGGTCGCGGACCGGATGGAGGCGCTCACCGGGGTCGTACAGGCGCTGCGGGCGGCCGGCATCGAGGCCGAGGACATCGCGGTGCGCAGGCCGACGCTGGACGAGGTGTTCCTGCGGCTCACGGGACGTACCGAAGATCAGGAACGTATGAAGGAGGCCGTGTGAGTACGTCCATGACGAGTGGTCCGTCGATGACGGCCGGTACACCGATGGCGCGGGGCTCGGCGATCGGCTGGGCCGCGACCGACTCCTGGACCATGACCCGGCGCGAACTCGCGCACTGGGCGCGGCAGCCCGTGCAGGTCCTCGTCGGCCTGGTCTTCCCCGTGATGCTGCTGCTGATGTTCAACTACCTGATCGGCGGCGGAAAGGGCATCGAGGGCGACTACGCCGAGTTCCTGGTGCCCGGCATGTTCGCGCTGACCATGACCTTCGGCCTGGACGCCACGATGGTCGCGGTCACCCAGGACCTCAACAAGGGCGTGATCGACCGCTTCCGGTCGATGCCGATGACCAACGGGGCGGTCCTCGTGGGCCGTTCGGTCGCCGACATGCTGCAGTCCTTCGCCTCGCTCCTGGTCATGATCGGCGTCGGCCTCGCGATCGGCTGGCGCTGGCACGGCTCCTTCGGGGCGGCGCTCGGCGCGGTGGGGCTGCTGCTCCTGCTGCGGTTCGCGATGCTGTGGATCGGCATCCATCTGGCGATGGTCGCGGGGAAGCCGGAGCTGGTGGCGGCCGTGCAGATCCTGGTCTGGCCGGTCGGCTTCCTCTCCAACGCCTTCACCGTCCCGCAGAACATGCCGGGCTGGCTCGGCGCGGTGGTCGAGTGGAACCCGATGTCGGCGACGGCCACGGCGGTGCGCGATCTGTTCGGCAACGACCCGGGAGTGGTGGGCACTTCGTGGGCGGCCGAGCATGCGGGGCTGCTTGCCGTGCTGTGGCCCGTGGTGCTCGTGGGGGTGTTCCTGCCGCTGGCCGTGCGGAAGTTCGGGGCGCTCAGCAAGTAGGCACGCAGGTGCGCTCCCCTAGTGGTGGAACCCCGTGGCCGCCTCCCGGTCCCGGGTGAACGGGTGGGGCTGGCTGCGCAGTTCGGGCAGCAGTCGCCGCAGGTCCGCGATGAACAGGTCCGCGAGGTCGGCCGAGAAGCCGTTGCGGCAGACCACGCGGAGCACCGCCAGGTCCTCGCGGTGGGCCGGGAAGGTGTACGCGGGCACCAGCCAGCCCCGCTCGCGCAGCCGCCGGGACACGTCGAAGACGTCGTACGCCTTGACGTCGTCCCGCGTCGTGAACGTGAACACCGGCAGCTGGTCGCCGCGCGTGATCAGCCGGAAGTCGCCGAGCGCCTCGACGCGTTCGGCGAGCCCGCGGGCGACGTCCCTGCTCGCCTGCTGCACGGCCCGGTAGCCGCCGCGGCCCAGGCGCAGGAACGTGTAGTACTGCGCGGCGACCTGCGCGCCGGGCCGGGAGAAGTTCAGCGCGAACGTCGGCATGTCACCGCCGAGGTAGTTCACCCGGAACACCAGCTCCTCCGGCAGTGCGTCCGCGTCCCGCCACAGGGCCCAGCCGACGCCCGGATAGACCAGGCCGTACTTGTGGCCCGAGGTGTTGATCGACGCCACCCTCGGCAGCCGGAAGTCCCACTCCAGGTCCTCGTCGATGAAGGGCGCGATCATCCCGCCGGACGCGCCGTCGACATGCACGGGGATGTCAAGGCCGGTGCGCTCCTGGAGGGCGTCCAGGGCCGCGCAGAGCTCGGCGACCGGCTCGTACGAACCGTCGAAGGTCGAGCCGAGCACGGCCACCACGCCGATCGTGTTCTCGTCGCAGAGCGCTGCGGCGGCCTCGGGGTCCAGGTGGAAACGGTCGCCCTCCATGGGGACCTGGCGGGCCTCGACCTCCCAGAAATTGCAGAACTTGTCCCAGCAGACCTGGACGTTGACGCCCATGACGAGGTTCGGGCGGGCGTCGGGGGAGGGGTAGCGGTCGCCGTTCTTCTTCATCCAGCGGCGCTTGAGCGCCATCCCGGCGAGCATGCACGCCTCGCTCGACCCGGTCGTCGAGCAGCCGACGGCCGCCGTCGGGTCCGGCGCGTGCCACAGGTCGGCGAGCATCGCCACGCAGCGCCGCTCCAGCGTGGCGGTGCGCGGGTACTCGTCCTTGTCGATCATGTTCTTGTCCCGGCACTCCGCCATCAGGACGTCGGCCTGCGGCTCCATCCAGGTGGTGACGAAGGTGGCGAGGTTGAGCCGCGCGTTACCGTCCAGCATCAGCTCGTCGTGCACCACCTGGTACGCCGTCATGGGCGGCAGCGGTCCTTCGGCGAGGCGGTGCTTGGGCGGCGCCTCGGTCATGCCGCCGACCGGGTCGGCCTCTCCGTAGAAGGGGTTCACCGCGAGAGGGCGCTCCTTGGAGTCGCCGTCGGGGTCCTCGCTGCGGTGGAACGGCATGGGCGGTCTCCTCGGGGCTGAGGGGTTCTCCCGGTACAGGCTTTTATGTCCCTGCTGGCGAGGATATGGCCCGCTGCCGGGGCCTGCACTTGCACCTCACGTGGCGTGAGGACACAGGCTGAGGTGCGTACCGAGAGAGAGGCGGGAGCCATGAGCTACTCCGTGGGACAGGTCGCCGGTTTCGCCGGAGTGACGGTGCGCACGCTGCACCACTACGACGAGATCGGCCTGCTCGTGCCCGGCGAGCGCAGCCATGCGGGCCACCGGCGCTACAGCGACGACGACCTGGACCGGCTGCAGCAGATCCTGTTCTACCGGGAGCTGGGCTTCCCCCTCGACGAGGTGGCGGCCCTCCTGGACGACCCGGAGACGGACCCGCGCGAGCATCTGCGCCGCCAGCACGAACTGCTGACCGCCCGGATCACCAAGCTCCAGGAGATGGCCGCCGCCGTCGAGACCGCCATGGAGGCGAAGAAGATGGGCATCAACCTCACGCCCGCGGAGAAGTTCGAGGTCTTCGGGGACCACGATCCCGACCAGTACGCGGAGGAGGTCGAGCGGCGCTGGGGCGACACCGACGGCTACAAGGAGTCGCAGCGCAGGCAGGCCTCGTACACCAAGGACGACTGGAAGCGGATCAACGACGAGTTCACCGCGGTCCACGCCCACATGGGCGAGCTGCTCGACCGGGGCGTCGCGGCCGACTCCGAGGAGGCGATGGACGGGGCGGAGGAGCACCGCCGCTTCATCTCGCGGCACCACTACGAGTGCTCGTACGAGATCCACACCTGCCTCGGTGAGATGTACGTCGCCGACGAGCGGTTCACCGCCTTCTACGAGGCCATCCGGCCGGGGCTCGCGGTGTTCATGCGGGACGCGATCCTGGCGAACGCGGTGCGCAACAGCTGAGATGGGTCAGTAAGGGGCGTCCGCAGTGGCGGATGCCCCTTACTGCTGCCCCAGGCTCACTGCTCCTGGGCGATCACGGCCGCCGTCCCGTACGCACAGACCTCCGTGCCCACGTCCGCGGCCTCGGTGACGTCGAAGCGCATCATCAGGACCGCGTTGGCACCCCGCGCGCGTGCCTGCTCGATGAGGCGCTCCATGGCCTGGTTCCGGGTCTCCACCAGCGTCTTCGTGAGGCCCTTCAGCTCGCCGCCGATCATGGACTTGAGGCCGGCGCCGATCTGGCTGCCCAGGTGCCGGGATGGGGTCTCCCCTGCTCGAGCGCAGCCGAGAGCTTGGGGAAGCACGGTGAGCCGAAGACCTCACCGATAACCTGTTGGACGCGGTAGCCCGGTACGTCGTTCGTCGTCACGACCAGTACGTCGGAGTGCGGATCGGTGCCGCCGCCGAAATCTTCGATACCCATGGCACACAGCTTTGTCCCAGGTGGCGCACAGTGCACCCTGGGATGTGCAGTGGAACCTGGGCACGTCACCTCGCGTTGATAGCTTTGGGCGGCCGTCCCCGCCGCATCGACCCCTCACCCACAGGAGCCCGGAACCGTGACGACGCTTGCGCTCGGACCAAGCTGGCTGGAACCGGATTACCTTCTGAACACGTTCGGGGTGTGGGGCCTGGCGGCGATCGTCTTCGCCGAGTCCGGCCTGCTCATCGGCTTCTTCCTGCCGGGCGACTCGCTGCTGTTCACCACGGGTCTGCTGATCACGACGCAGCAGCTCGACTTCCCGCTGTGGCTGTGCGTCGTCCTCATCTGCGTCGCCGCGATCCTCGGCGACCAGGCGGGCTATCTCTTCGGCAAGAAGGTCGGCCCCGCGCTCTTCAACCGCCCGGACTCCAAGCTCTTCAAGCAGGAGAACGTGGTCAAGGCGCACGAGTTCTTCGAGAAGCACGGCCCGAAGTCCCTGGTCCTGGCCCGCTTCGTGCCCATCGTGCGGACGTTCACGCCGATCATCGCCGGCGTCAGCGGCATGCGGTACCGCTCGTTCATCACGTTCAACGTCATCGGCGGCGTCCTCTGGGGCGCTGGCGTCACGCTGCTCGGTGCCTGGCTCGGCAAGATCGACTTCGTGCGCACGAACATCGAGCCGATCCTCATCCTGATCGTCCTGCTCTCGGCGGCGCCGCTCGTGGTCGAGTACCTGCGCGCACGTGGCAAGTCCAAGAAGGCTGCGGCGACCGCCGGCGAGGCCCCCGGGGCGGCGCCCCAGGCGCCGCGCGGCCGGCACGCCAAGCGCTGAGCGGCTCCCCCGTACGGCAAGAGCGGGCAGCTCCCCGTACGGCCGGAACAGCCAGAGCGGCTAGAAGCCGCGCGTCCGCTTGGCCGCGCGGCGGTTCGCGGCAGACGTGGCGCCCGGCACCTTCAGGATCAGCCGGGAGACCTCGCTCCCCAGGTTCACGCCGATCGCGATGGCAAGCGCCGTAGCGGCGGCCTTGGTGAGCGAGTTGAGACCCGTGGTCATGTCGTTCTGCGCCAGGGCGAGCAGCCCGAAGTAGATCGCGCTACCGGGCAGCAGCGGGCCGATCGCCGCCGTGACGTACGGCAGTGAAGAGGCGAACCGGTAGCGCGAGAAGAGCTGCCCGAACAGGCCCACGAGCCCGGCGGCGATCGCCGTCGCCGCCACCGGCGACAGCTCGAGCGGGGTCTGCGCGAGGGCGCCGAACATCACCCAGGCGATCCCGCCGTTCAGCGTCACGATCAGCACCGTGTTGCGCTCCTGCTGGAGCAGGATCGCGAAGGCGAGACTCAGCGCCATCGACGCCAGGATCTGTATCACCGGGCGCGATGTGGTCTCCAGGAACGCCGTCTCCGGCTTCAGGCTCGTCGCGTCCAGCATCACGCCGAGCGAAAGCACCAGCAGCACGCCGACGACGATGCCCACGACGAGGTAGCAGACCTCCAGGAGACGGGCGGCCGCGGTGATGTAGTAGCCCGTCAGACCGTCCTGTACGCCGGCCACCAGGGCCCGCCCCGGGATCAGCGCGAACAGCCCACCGGTGATCACCGCGGAGGCTCTGACCTCCTGGGAATGTATGAGGCTGAGCGCCACGCCCATCGCGGCGGGCGGCATCGCGGCCATCACGAACTGGTAGAACTCCGGAAGACCGCGCCCCGCGCACAGCCAGGCGAGACGGTCGCCGAGCATCGCGCCGAACGCCGCGATCACGAAGACGAGGACGCCACCGCCGACGAGCACGGAGGCCGCACCGGCGAGCAGCCCGCTCGCCGCCGTCAGCGCCCAGCCGGGGTAGGGGTGGCGGTTACGGCGGATCGCCGCGAGACGCCGGTAGGCCTCCTCCAGGGAGACATCGGTGTCCGTGTCGCTGATGTCGTCCACCAGCTGGAAGACCGCCCCGAGCCGCGTGTAGTCGGTGCCCCGGCGGCGTACCGTCCTGGAGGCCGTGACCGGGTCCTCCACCAGGGACGGCTGGTGCGAGATCGAGAGCAGCGTGAACGTCACGGTCGGCTCGCAGCGGTCGAGGCCGTAGCTGCGGCAGACGGCGAACATCGCCGCCTCCACGTCCTCGGCGCCCTCACCGCCCGCGAGCAGCAGCTCGCCGATACGCAGCGTCAGGTCGAGCACGCGCGGCACGGCGGGCCCGGTCTCGTCCTCGTGCCGCTGCGACGCCTCCGGAGTGGGCCGCTCGGCGACCGGCATGCGCAGCATCGTGCGCATCTGGTCCTGCCAGGGCACTTCCTTGGTGAGCTTCACCAGGGGGACGCCGTGCGGGGGCGTGAAGGCGGGCGGCGCGGTGCGGGCGCTGTAGGTGTGCGGCGGGGTGAACGCCGACTTGTCGGTCTCCTGAGTCGTCGACGAGGGACTCGGCAGACCCGTCGGGATCGCGAACTCGGAGGTCGTCTGCGCCTCGTCCTCGGGCACCGGAGGCTGCGGCACTACACCGGTGGGCTGAGTGAACGCGCTGCGTGCCTCGTCCGACTGTGGCTTGCGGTCTTCCGCATCCTGCTGGTCAGCCACTTACTTCAGCCTCTTTCCCACATACGAACCCTTGTGCACCTCCAGTACGAACAGTATGCGCGGGGATACGCGAACGGGCCGCGCGGTCCTGGTGAAGACCCCCCGGCCCCGCAGAGTCGGGGGGGGGAGGGGAAGTGTCCCAGGGCCCCGGCC
>NZ_JBHYIG010000399.1:0-6865 GCF_042740015.1 Streptomyces sp. NPDC059037 | reverse complement strand
GGGCGGGCCCATCGGCGTACCGCGGGAGCGGTGGCTCAGCCGAAGATCACGCAGGACGCTGCAGGAGCCTCGATCGACCCCGCGCGCCGCGGGATGCCCGTCTCCGGGTCGATCGCGAACCAGGTCACGTCGCCGGACCGCTCGTTGGCCGCGTACAGGAACCTCCCCGACGGGTCGATGGCCAGGTCACGGGGCCAGTGGCCGCCGCACGGCACGGTGGCCGTGAGCCGCGGCCGCTCGCCCGCCTCGTCGAGCGCGAGCACCGAGATGACGTCCTGGCCGCGGGTCGCGGTCCACAGGAACCGTCCGTCGGGCGCGACGACGACCTCGGAGGGGTGGGCCTCGCCGTCGCCGTCCGCCGGTCCTGGCAGCACGGCCGCCTCGCCGAGCGGCTTGAGCGCGCCGTCGGCGGCGTGCCAGGCGCAGACGGTGACGGTGGGCGCGAGTTCGTTCAGGACGTACGCACGGTCGCCGCGCGGGTGGAAGGCGAGATGGCGGGGGCCGGAGCCGGGCCGCAGCGCGAACTCGCGGTGGAGGGTGAGGCCGCCTTCGCCGGTGAGCGCGCAGACGCGTACGGAGTCGGTGCCGAGGTCCACGCTCACCACCCAGCGGCCGCTCGGATCGGGCAGCACCTCGTGGGCGTGCGGGCCCTGCTGGCGCTGCGGGTGGGGCCCGGAGCCGACGTGCCGCAAGACGTCGGAGAGGGCGGGAGCGAGCGTTCCGTCGGGGCGCACGGGCACTACGGTGACGCTGCCGGAGCCGTAGTTCGCGGTGAGGACGTGGCCCTTGACCAGCGCGAGATGGGTGGGCGCCGCGGCGTCGACGAGGACCTGGGGTCCGGTCCGCTCGGGCTTGTCGCCGTCCACGCGGAAGGCGGCGACGGCGCCGTCGGAGGTCTCGCTGACGGCGTACAGGGTGTCGCCGGCGGGCGAGAGCGCGAGGTAGGAGGGATCGGGGAGGGCGTCCGTGGCGCTGAGGACGGTCAGCGCGCCGCTGTCCGCGTCCACGGCGACCGTGAGGATGCCGGGCCCGCCCGCCGCCGTGAAGGAGCCGATGTACGCCCGCTGACTGTCGCCGTGCCTGCCCACCACTGCGTTCCCCTCTCGACCGGAGAGCGCCGCGGCCGGGTGGGCGGCGCTGCTGCGGCCGACGCTAGCAGTCGGTCTAGACCAAGGCGTCGCCTGATTCGCCGCGCGTCCGGGCGAGTGCCTCCGGGTGGTGGACGTAGGCGGGGTGCCGTTCCACGGTGTCGTACGTGCGATGGAAGACGGGCGTCGCGCTGCCGGACAGCGGCGGCACGATCCACGACCAGTCGGCGCCCACGGTCCTGCCCTTGCGCTCCTCGCGGCCCAGGTGGGTCAGGAAGCGGCGGGACTCCGTGTGGTGGTCGGTCATGGTGACGCCCGCCCGGTCGAAGGAGTGCAGCACGGCACGGTTGAGCTCGACGAGGGCGCGGTCCTTCCAGAGCGAGCGGTCGCTGCCGGTGTCGAGGCCGAGCAGTTCGGCGACGCGCGGCAGGAGGTCGTAGCGGTCGCTGTCGGCGAGGTTGCGGGCGCCGATCTCGGTGCCCATGTACCAGCCGTTGAAGGGCGCCGCCGGGTAGCAGACACCGCCGATCTCCAGGCACATGCAGGCGATCGCGGGCACGGCGTGCCAGCGCAGTCCGAGCGCCGCCCACCGCGAGTCCTCGGGATGCTCGATCGGGACTTCCAGAACGGCGTCGGGCGGCAGTACGAACCAGCGGGGCTTGTCCTTGCCTCCCTGGATCACCAGGGGCAGTACGTCGAAGGGGCTGCCGGGGCCGCCGGGCCAGCCGAGGCGGCGCGCGAGCGCGGTGATGCCGACGTTGCGCGGGTCGCCGGTGACACCGCCGCCGGGGCGTTCGTACCCCGCGTACCGGATGAGCTGCTCGTTCCAGATGCGCGGCCCCGGACGCCCCGGAGCGTCGGGCGCGAAGACGGTGATGAGGGGCCTGATCCGCCGCCCGTCGCGCACGGCATCCCGCAGATGATCCGCCGCGCCGGCGGCGACGTCATCGGCGCCGGTCAGCTCCCTGCGGTCGATGACGCGCAGGGAGCGCCAGTAGAGGCGCCCGATGCACCGGGCGGCGTTGCGCCAGGCGAGCCGGGCGCCGAAGACGAGTTCGTCCGGGGTGTGGCGGTAGGTGCCGCTCTCCGCGATCTCGGCGAACACCCGGGCCATGCGCGGGGCGGGGTCGCCGAGGCCGGCCTCGCCGTGGTGCAGCCGGAGGAACTCGGCGGCGGCTCGGCGGAGGGCGGGTTCCGGCAGGATGCCGGGTGCGGGCGGGGCTCCCGGGGCTCCGTCCTCGTGGCCCGCCGCGCCGTCGGGGCACCGCGTGTCGGCGGCGCGCTGATGCGGGTGGTCCACGGCGTCGACGGGCTTCCCGTGTCCGGTCCTGCGCAGGAAATTCCGCATGGCACCCCCAGGCGGCTCCGGGGCACGGACCGCTCCCGCACGGCCCGCGCGTCTGTTAGCCGCGCAGTTACCCCTCGGGCGGGCTGATCCACCCTGTATGTGCCTGGTGAACATGCCTCAGATGGGGGCGAATTGTCCACGTGCCCCGTCAGGGGCGCGGGGCTGTGACATCTGCGGCTCCGCCGCGTGGGCGCGCCCAGCCACAAACGACCCGCAGAATCGTCACCCGCCCACCAGCGGAGCACCCAGCGGCGTACGCGTCGGGCTGTGCAAGGGCCCCGACAGCTCGGCAAGAGCCTTCTCCAGGCCATGGAGATGGGCGAGGACCGGCTCGGCTGCGGTGCCCTGCGGCACGGCCACCGGGTGGGCCGCGTGGCCGCCGAGCATCCGCTCCGGCGCGGTCAGCCCCTCCACCGCCGCCTCCACACGCCAGCACGCGGCAGCAAGGCGCGCGTCGTGCGAGGCCTCGGGATCCGCGGCGATCGAGGCGAGGCCGCGCACCTCGCGGGCACAGTCGTCGAGCAGTGCGAGCACCTGACGGGCGCGCTCCTTGCGGGCCCGCAGCGGGCTGAGCGGATGCACCAGCGGGGCGAGCGAGAACCGCACCTTGCCCAGGAGCTGCTCGAGCTCGGCGACGCGCGGGGCGGGGTCCGCCGACTCGGATCCGGCGAGCCGGGCGGCGGCCTCGGCGGTGCAGGCGTGCACACAGCGCAGGGCGCGCTGGATCCAGGCGTTGGTGGTGGCGTGCGTGGTGACGGGCAGGACGAGGAGCACGGCGATGACGGCGCCGAGCGCCCCGACGCCGGTCTCGGCGACGCGCAGGGCGAGCAGCCCCGGGTTCAGGACCCCGAGCAGGCCGTACAGCACCCCGGCCATCACGGTGACGGCGAGCATCATCCACGTGTACGACACGGCTGCGGTGTAGAAGATCCCGAAGACGCTGACGGCGACGATGACCGCCGAGGGCACGGGAGCCCCGTGCAGCGGCACCGCGAGGACGAAGCCGACGGCGATGCCGATGACGGTGCCGAGGACCCGCCGGAAGCTGCGCACCAGCGTCTCGCCGCTCGACGCGGTGTTCACGAAGACCCACCAGGTCGCGCCCACCGCCCAGTACCAGCGCTGGTCGGAAAGCACCTGCCCCAGGCCAAGGGCGAAGGCCCCGCCGAGCGTCGCCTGGACGGCCTGCCGGGTCGTCGTACGCGCAAGACCCTTGCCGCCGGGCGGAGCCGGCACGGCCGCGGGCGGCTGCCGCCGCTCGTAGCACCACACCCCGAACCGCACGGCCGAGGAGGCGCACAGCGAGAGCAGGACGGCGGCGAACAGCTCGGGCAGCTGCCCGGGCCGCGTGTGCAGGAACTGCGTCGCGAAGAACATCATGAACGCGAAAACCCCGAGCGAGTGCCCGCGCGGCCCCCACCGCCGCGCGTACACCCCGGCGCCCATGACCGCGAGGAAGGCGACGTCCCGCGCCACCGGAACGTCATGCAGCCCCGCCGCGAGAGCCAGCACCGGAAACCCGACCACCGGCAGCAGGGCGGTGGTGACCGCCTGTCCGCGCACGGTCGCGTCGGTCACCGTGAAGAGGGCGAGCAGCGCGGCGAGGCCGCCCGTGATCGCCGCGACGAGCGAGTGTCCGGCCACGCCGCAGAGGGCCACGGCGAGGCCGATCCCGAGGACGGCCCGAGACGCGAAGCGCAACCGCGCCCGCCCCGGATCCGGCGCCACGAACACCCTCTTCAGCACGGCTTCCCCGCCCCTTCCACGTCCTGATCGACCTGATCGACCTGCCCGCACAAAAAAGGCGCCGCGGAATCCGCAGCGCCATCGACGGGACCATCACACCATCCACCGGCACCCTGGCTCAACCGACGTCGATTCGGCTGAGCCATTGGCACACCTCACTCGTCTGTTGCCGGACCGCGAGCAGGCCATCGGACCAGACGGTCGCCGTGGCCCAGGCGGGACCAGGCTCCGACGCCCAGGGCTGTTCCGATGCCGAGGAAGGCGCAGGCCCCGGCGGGCACCACCCACTCCGTCATCGAGTACTCGGTGTGGCCGCCGCTCCGGGTGAGGGCGAGCACAACGGTCAGCAGGCCGTAGGGGACGAGCAGCGTGCCCGCCGACGCCGGGGTGAGCAGCAGCCACCGTGGGAACCTGCGTCCCCACGGCCGGACGAGCGCGAAGGCCAGCACCACCCCCATCAGCGCCATGACGGCCGTGAAGTCGATGCCGTGCCGCTCCAGCCACACCACCTGGTCGGAGGCACCGTTCTTCGCGAACTCGTCGGCCACGTCGAACCCGTCCGCGAGCCCCGCCCTGCCGCCCATCGCCCAGTACGTCTTCAGGGCGATGTAAGGCACAGCGGCCGCACTGCCCAGGGCCACGACCGTCCGGACCACCGCCGGCTTCACCACGCGCGTCATCCCCGCTCCTGTCTCACAAGCCTCACCGGCCGACGCCCTCCGTCGGCCGGTTTCACGGTCCTCTTGTGCGAGCGTGCGGGCATCAGGCCTGGGTACCGTCGCCGCGTGTGGCGCCTCCGCCGTGCGGCGGAGGGGACGTCAGAGCACCGCGATCCCCAACGGCCGCACCCCCGCGGGCAGTCGACGCGTGGTGCCGCTGTCCAGGTCGACGACGGTGATGCCGTCCCAGGAGCCGTCGCGGGTGAAGCCGCCGGTCACGTAGGCCGTCCGGCCGTCCTCGGAGGCGGTGACGTCCTCGTGCGGGCCGTCGAGGGGGATCACCCGTTCTCGGCCGCCGGGCTCGCGGATCGTCAGGGACGGGCCCTTGTCGGAGCCGTCGATCGGGCCCGTGCCGACCACGAGGAGGGTGCCGTCCGGGGCGAGTGCGGCGCCGTGCTGGTGGGTGTCGGCCGTCATGCGCTCGATGTCGACGTCGCCGGTGCGCGGATCGAGTACGGCGAGGCGTTCGCCCTCGAAGGGCAGCGCGAGCCTTCCGTCCTCGCGGACGACGGCGTAGTGCGGCTTCAGCCAGGAGCCGAGGCCGCCCTCGGTGCCGTAGGGGGCGACTTCGAGGCGGCGCGGGGTGAGGGTGTCGGTGCGTACGGCGGTCACGTCGTAGGAGTCGTGGCCGGTCGCGTACACCTCGTCGCCGTCGCGGGCCACGTCGACGTCGAAGGGGCGGCGGCCGACCGGGACCGTGTCCGTGACCTCGCGCTCCTTGCTGTCGATGACCTCCAGGACGCCCTTCGCGTCGGGGACGTTGACGCCGACGTAGACCCGTTCGCCGTCCGGCGCGAGCGCGATGCCCATGCCGCCGCCCCGGTATTCGCCCGTCGTGACGGGGCCGGTGTCGGTCGTGTACGGGATCCGGTCGAGGCGTTCGCGTGCTTCGGTGTCGACGACGGTCACGCCCTCCGCGGTCGCGACCCATGCCCTGCCGTCGTCCCCGACGACCAGGCCGTACGGCGCGGTGCCCACCTTCACCGAGTCGATCGGTCCGCGTTCGGGGTCGACGAACGTGACGGTGTCGCTGTCGAAGTCGGCGACCAGGAGGGTGCCGTCCGGGGTGCGCTCCGGGGCGGGGGCGGAGGGTGTGACGCTCGCCGTCCGGGGTGCGGGGGCCCCAGACCCGGCCGCCCCGGACGCCCCGGCCGTCGAGCAGCCGGTGACGAGGAGGACCACGGCCACCGCGCCGAGCAGGCCCGCCCTCACGACACGGCCCGCAGGAGCGCCGCGATGGTGTCGAAGCCGCGCCGCTCGGCGTGCCGCAGCGGTGTGACGCCGTCCGCGTCGGCGAGGTCGGGGCGGGCGCCCGCCGTGATGAGCAGTTCCACGATCTCCTGGTGCGGCAGGTCCCCGTCGCCGAGGATCACGGCCTCCAGGAGGGCCGTCCAGCCGAGGTCGTTGACGTGGTTCACGTCGATGTCCGTCTCGCGCAGCACCGCGCGTACGTAGGCGACGTGGCCGCGTTCGCTCGCCGGGATCAGCGAGACGCCGCCGAACCGGTTGCGCAGGGTCAGGTCCGGCCCCGCGGGCAGCAGCACGCGCATCATCGGGACGCTGCCGGTGACCCCGGTGACCAGCCACGCGCTGTCGCTGCGGCGGTCCTGCGCGTTGGGGTCCGCCCCGGCTTCAACCAGGACTCGGGCGGCTTCCACATGGCTGCCCAGCGAGGCGAGCAGCAGCGGGGAGCGCAGCTCGTCGTCGCGGGCCTCCACGGACGCCCCCGCGTCCAGGGCGGCGCGCACCTCGGCGGCGTCACCGCGGCGGGCGGCCTCCAGGAGCCGGCGGTTGCGGTCGTGCATCTCGGTCCTCCAGAGACGTATGGGCGTATGGGCGTACGTACGAGAAGGCCGGCGGCACCCGTACGGGGGGGGGGGGGGGGGGCCGGGGGGCACGGGGGCGGGGGCATGGGCCCGGGGGGGGCGCCCGCCCGGGGGGAAATAGAGTGAGGGGGGGCGGGT
>NZ_JBHYIG010000398.1:0-7086 GCF_042740015.1 Streptomyces sp. NPDC059037 | reverse complement strand
CGGTGCGGGTGCGTGGGGGCCGATGCCCGTCCCCTCGCGTCTCGATGCGCGGTGCGGGTGCGTGGGGGCCGATGCCCGTCCCCTCGTGTCTCGTCGCGTGCTGATGGTGCGTGGGGGCCGTGGTCCGGTCCCTCCCCTCGTGTCTCGTTGCGCGCTGTTGGTGCGTGAGGCCGTGGTCCAGCCTCTGGTGTACGACGCGCACGGCGAGTGAGTGGTGCCGTTCCGCCGCCTCCCCCACCCACCCCGGCAAGTCGCCCGCTGCCGGGCAATCGGGTGGGTGGGCGGGAAGGCATGTTCGGCGCCCGGAGACTGCGGGGCCACCCAAGGGACGCGATACCGTCGAGGCACAGCGCATGCGAAGGGCGGTCAACGCAGCCGCCCCGGAGGGGACTTCGTGGGGATCGAGAGCGATCAGCTCGTCTTCGACTATCTGAGCCGCGTCGGCGACCTGGCCCAGCAGCGCCAACTGCCGTCAGGCACCCGTATGCGCCTCGTCTCGGAGCTCCGCAACGAGATCGACCGCAGCCGGACCAAGGCCACGGCCGACAACCCGGCAGCGATACGCCGCATCCTGGACCGCCTCGGCTCCCCGGAGGACCTCGTCGAGGCGGCGGCCTCCGGGTCGGGGAGTGAGACTTCCGATGCGGGGCCGCCCCGCTCCCGAGACATACCCCGCCCCGCCGAACCGCCCCAGCGCCCCAAACGCCTCCGCCGCATCGTCCCCCGCCCCCGCCCCGCCGCCGACGAACCGGAGCTCCCGCAGGACGACTTCCGCCCGTCGCCGCCGCACCTCGCCGGCACGGACGAGCTGGGCCCGAGCGGCTCCGAGCCCGACTGGTGGCGGGTGGAGCGGGATGACGGCAACGGCCCCTTCGGCTTCGCCGACAGCGTGCCGGGCTTCGTCGGCGGCGTAGAGATCCCCGAAATCCTCAAGCCCCCGGCGAAGAAGCGCCCCGACGACGAGCCCGAAGAGGAGGAGTGGGAGGAGGAAGACGAAGAGGAAGCAGAGGGAGAGGAGCCCGCTCCCCGGCGGCGCCTGCGGCTGCGCCGCCCGAAGGCCGCCGCCGACCCGCGCCCCGGCTTCAGCAACCCCCTGCTGCTGCTCGCCGCCGCGCTCCTCACCGTCGGCGCGATCCTCGGCAACTGGCTTGCCCTCGGCGGCGGCTGGCTCCTCGCCTACGCCTCGCGCAGGCTCAGCCGCGCCGAGGCCAAATGGGCCGTGCTCGGGCTTCCGGGGCTCTCCGTGGCCGCCGGGATCACCTGGCTGTGGGGCAGGAACGAAGGCCGCTGGGGCGATCCCGTCCGCGACGGCCGCATGAGCGACGCGATGGCCGACACCTGGCCCTGGGTGGTACGCGGCGCGGCCGTCGCCTCCGCGCTCTACCTGTTGTGGAGATCGCAGCGGCAACGGCCTTGAGCCGGGCGGGAGTTACTTCCTCAAGCTACTTCTTCAGGTCCGTCTGCATCTCGTCCAGGATCTTGTTCGCCGCGGTGTAGCCGATGCCCTGGATCCACAGCTCGTCCTCGACCGTGTGGACGTTGCCGGACTTGACCGCCTTCATGTTCTTCCACAGGCTGCTGCCCGTGGTCTGCGTCTGCTTGGCCTTCTTCGGATCGCCGTACGTCGCCTGGAAGATGACGTCGGTGTCGGCGAGGTCGATCTTCTCGGGCGACACGTCGTACGAGAAGCCGTCCTTGGCCTTCGCGGAGATCGGCGCGCGGCCGAGGCCGACGTCCTTCAGGATCGTGGCGATGTAGGTCTGCTCGCCGTAGATGCGGATGTCCGCGCCCTCCACGAAGCGGACGACGTTGACCTCCGTCGCCTTGGCCTTCGCCGGGCCGCCGACGGTCGTGGTGACCTTCTTGGCGTGCGCGTCGTAGGCGGAGACGATCTTCTTCGCCTCGGCCTTCTTGCCCAGTGCGTCGGCGTGCACCTGGAAGTTCTCCTTCCAGGGGTACCCGGTGTTCTCCGTCATCACGGTCGGCGCGATCTTCTTGAGCTGGTCGTACTTGGCGCCGTGCCGGATCTTGCTGGTGAGGATGACGTCCGGGTCGAGGCCCGCGATGGCCTCCATGTTCGGATTCAGCATCTCGCCGACGTCCTTGATGCCGCTGACCTCGTCCTTGGGCAGGTAGCTCGGGAAGCCCTTGGACGTCTCGACGTGCGTGGCTCCGACCGGCTTCACACCGAGCGTGATCGCGGAGTCCAGCTCGGCGGTGTCGAGGACGACGACGCGCTTGGGGGCGACCGGGACCTTCACGTCCCCCATGGCCGTCTTGACGACGTGCGTCCTGCCGGAGTTCGCCGCGTCGTCGTCGGAGTCCGACGAGCCGCAGGCCGACAGGGCGAGCGCGCCGCTCAGCGCGAGGGCGCCGGCGGCGAGGGCGCGGCGGTTCTGGGAGCTGGTCATGGCTGTTGGGCCACCTTTCGAGCGGATGAGGAGGGTGCGGAGGACTGCGAACGGGACCCGGCGGCCCACGGCGCCCCGGGGACGACCAGCGGCGATCCGGTCACGGGATCCGGCACCACCACGCACTCCAGACCGAAGACCTCGCGCACGAGCTCCTCGGTGACGACATCGGCCGGTGCGCCCTCCGCGACGATCCGGCCCTCCTTCATGGCGACGAGATGGTCGGCGTACCGGGCCGCCTGGTTGAGGTCGTGCAGGACGACGACCACGGTGCGGCCGCGGTCGTGGTTGAGCTGGCGCACCAGGTCGAGGACCTCGACCTGGTGCGAGATGTCGAGGTAGGTGGTCGGCTCGTCGAGGAGGAGCAGGTCCGTGTCCTGGGCCAGGGCCATCGCGATCCATACGCGCTGGCGCTGGCCGCCGGAGAGCTCGTCGACGGAGCGTTCGGCGAGCGCGGACACGTCGGTACGTTCCATCGCCTCCGTCACCGCCTTCTCGTCCTCGTCGGACCACTGCTGCCACCAGCTCTGGTGCGGCTGGCGGCCGCGCGCGACGAGGTCACCGACGGTGATCGCCTCGGGTGCGACGGGCGTCTGCGGGAGCAGCCCGATCTGCTGGGCGATCTTCTTGGTGGGGAGCTTGGCGAGGGCCTCGCCGTCCAGGAGGACCGCGCCGCTCTTCGGCTTGAGGAGGCGGCCGAGGGCCCGCAGGGTGGTCGACTTCCCGCAGGCGTTGGGGCCGACGATGACCGTGACCTCGCCGTCCGGGATCGCGAGGTCGAGGGCGTGCACGACCTCACGGTCCTCGTAGGCGAGGGTCAGCTCGCGGGCGCTCAGGCGGGCATTCGGACGGGCGCCGGTCACGAGGTGCCTCCAGTGCGGACGGAACGGCTGCGGACGATGAGCCAGATCAGGTACGGGGCTCCGACGGCCGCGGTCAGCACACCCACCGGGAGTTCCGTGGGCGAGAAGAGCCGGCGGGCGAGCAGGTCGGCGATGACCATGATCAGCGCGCCGAGCAGCGCCGAGCAGAGCAGCGGGATCTGCGCGGTGCGGGTCATCCTGCGGGCGATCTGCGGGGCGAGCAGCGCCACGAAGTCGACGGGCCCCGCGGCGCCGGTCGCCACGGAGGCGAGGACGACGCCGAGCAGGACGAGACCGAGGCGTACGTGTCCCAGGCGCACCCCGAGCGCGGTCGCCGTGTCGTCGTCCATGGTCACGGAGCGCTGGGCGCGGGCCGCCCACGCGATGAACGGGAGCAGCACGAGCAGGGTCAGGCCGAGCGGCTGCGCCTCCGCCCAGCCGCGGCCGTTGAGTGAGCCCGTCATCCAGATCTGCGCCTGCTGGGCGACGAGGTAGTCGCCCTTGGTCATGAAGAGCGTGGTGATGGACCGCAGGGCGATCGCGAAGCCGATGCCGATCAGCACGAAGCGGGTGGCGTGCAGGCCGCCGCGCCAGGCGAAGACGTACACGAGAGCGGCGGCGGCGACACCGCCGAGCACCGACAGATACGGAAGCACGGTGTACGAGGTGACCCCGAGGGTCATCGCACCCACCGTGACGGCGCTCGCGCCCTGGCTGATGCCGATGATGTCGGGGCTCGCGAGGGGGTTGCGGGCGACGGTCTGGATCAGCCCGCCGGCGACGCCGAACGCGGCGCCGACGAGGAGGCCGACGACCATGCGGGGTTCGCGCAGCGTGCCCACGACCAGTTCGTCGGGGGACGGCTGCCCGAAGACGACCTTCAGGGCTTCGGCGGGCTGGACGAAGGACTCGCCGACACAGAGGTACGCGAGACAGCTGACTGCCAGCAGGGCGCTTAGGGCGAGGGTTACTGCGGCTGCCCGGCGGTGCACCAGGAAGGCTGCTTTGCGGACCCGGAGCACCGAATACCCAGCCGGACGCAGCTTTTTCGGTGGCCCGGCAGCGGGCGTTGTGCCCACCCGTTCCGCCGTGCGGAACGCCTGCCCACAACCGTGACGGGAAGTCATGCCGCCACCACCTTCCGGCGCACCAGAGTCACCAGGAACGGCACCCCGATCAGCGCGGTCATCACCCCGGCAGGCACCTCGCTCGGCGGAAAGATCACCCGCCCCACCGTGTCGGAGACGAGCAGCATCACAGGACCCAGGACGGCGGCCATCGGCAGCACCCAGCGATGCCCGCTGCCCACGATCGCGCGGGCGATGTGCGGGACCGCGAGCCCGATGAACGCGATGGGCCCGGCCGCGGCCACGCCCGCGCCGGTGAGCACGGTGGCGCCGAGTCCGCCGACGATCCGCACCGTCGCGACCTTCTGCCCGAGCCCCTTGGCCACGTCCTCCCCGAGGGCGAGCGCATCGAGCCCGCGCGCCACGGACAGCACGAGCAGGAGCCCCACCAGCAGGAACGGCCAGATCTGCCCGACGACCTCCGCGTCACGACCGGAGAGCGAACCCACCTGCCAGAAGCGGAACTCGTCCAGGGCGGAGGCCTTGGTGGTGAGGACGGCGGTGGTCAGGGAGACGAGGAGCGCGTTGATCGCGGCGCCGCCGAGCGCGAGCTTCACGGGGGTCGCCCCGCCCCGTCCGCTCGCGGCGATCGCGTACACCGCGACGGACGCGATGCCCGCGCCGACGAAGGCGTACCAGACGTATCCGGTCAGCGTGTGGACCCCGGCGAAGGCGATCGCCATGACGACGCCCACCGACGCGCCCTGGCTGACGCCGAGGATGCCGGGGTCGGCGATGGGGTTGCGGGTGATGCCCTGCAGGACGGTGCCCGCCAGGGCGAGCGAGGCACCCACCATCAGGCCGATGACCGTACGCGGCACCCGCATCTCGCGGACGACCTCGGCGGCGTCGCTGTGCCCGCCGTGCAGCAGGGCGTCGAGGACGGCGGACGGCGCGATCGCGCGGGCGCCGACGGAGAGGCTGAGCAGGACCGCGAGCAGCAGGGCCAGCACGGCCGCCGTCATCGCGACAGCGCGTCTGGCTGGCACACGCATCGGCTGAGCTCGTTTCGGAGGAATCGGCAGGGTGGAGGTACATCAGGGGCAAAGCAGAGGTAAGGCTTGGCTAAGCCTAAGGGGGGACCTCAGCCCCCGTCCCCCGGCCGTCGGGCCTCTGCACAATGGCCCCATGACCTCTCGCGCTCTGACGGTCGGTTTCGACCTCGACATGACCCTGATCGACTCCCGCCCGGGCATCAAGGCGGCCTACGAGGCACTGTCCGCGGAGACGGGCGCGTACATAGACGCCGACTTGGCCATCACCCGCCTCGGCCCGCCCCTCGATGAGGAGCTGCGCCACTGGTTCCCCGAGGACAAGATCCAGGAGATGGGCGACCGCTACCGTGAGATCTATCCCACATACGCCATCGGGCCGGCGCTCGCGATGCCCGGCGCCCGGGAGGCCGTCGCCGCGGTCCGCGAGCACGGCGGCCGCGCGATCGTGGTGACCGCCAAGCACGAGCCCAACGCCAAGCTGCACCTGGCGCACCTCGGCATCGAGGCGGACGCGGTGATCGGCTGGCTGTGGGCCGAGGCGAAGGCGGAGGCGCTGCGCGAGCACGACGCGGCGGTCTACGTCGGCGATCACACCGGTGATGTACGCGGCGCGCGTACGGCCGGCGCGCTGTCCGTCGCGGTGCCGACCGGGCCGTGCGACGCAGCCGAACTGCGCGCGGCGGGCGCGGACGTCGTGCTCACCGACCTGACGGAATTCCCCGCCTGGCTCGCGTCGTACGTCGCCGACGGCGCCGTCAAGTAGCGGCAGACCTGGCCTGGCGGCGCTGGACGGCGATACCGCGCAGCACTCCCGCCCCGGCGACGATGAATCCGACCCCCATCAGCATGCACACCGCGTACGCGATGGACGGGAAGGGATCCGTGCCGAGGAAAAGCGGGGCCACTGTGACGAGAGTGGCCACGGCTCCGACGAAGAAGACGATCGCTCCGGCACGGACCAGGCCATCGCCCGGTCCGGCTGAATTCGCTTGGGTTTTGTCACGCACCCCACCAGGGTAGTTCCCAGCGCGAAGGAAGAATCCGGGGACGTCTTGTCACCGGCTCCCGGACCAATAGTCTTGGTCCTGGCGGGTCGGGCGACCCGCTGTAGTGCTATCCAGAGCCGTTTTTTCCGCGGCATAGACGAGTACGACGACAAGTACGAGGACGAGGACTTCACGTGCCTACCGGCAAGGTCAAGTGGTTCAACAGCGAGAAGGGCTTCGGCTTTCTCTCCCGCGATGACGGCGGCGACGTCTTCGTGCATTCCTCCGTACTGCCCGCCGGCGTCGACACACTCAAGCCCGGACAGCGCGTCGAGTTCGGCGTCGTCGCGGGCCAGCGCGGTGACCAGGCCCTTTCGGTCACGATCCTCGACCCGACCCCGTCGGTAGCGGCGGCCCAGCGCCGTAAGCCGGACGAACTGGCGTCCATCGTGCAGGACTTGACGACGCTCCTGGAGAACATCACGCCGATGCTGGAGAAGGGCCGCTACCCGGACAAGGCATCCGGCGCGAAGATCGCCGGCCTGCTCCGTGCGGTGGCGGACCAGCTGGACGTCTAGCCGAGCTGTTCTCGCCGTAAGTGGGGGGGGGGGGGGGGGGGGGGGTGGGCCCCCCCCCCCCCCCCCACCCCCCCACGACGAAACGCACCGCGGCGGCCCCCCCCGCCCCCCCCCCCACCCCGCCCC
>NZ_JBHYIG010000397.1:0-7346 GCF_042740015.1 Streptomyces sp. NPDC059037 | reverse complement strand
GCCCGCGCCCCCCCCCCCCCCCCCGGGATCGGCCCCCCCCGGGGGCGTCCGTTGGGTTTCCCCCCCGCCCTGGGGGGGGGCCCACCCCGGGACAGGCCGACCGGCCCCGCACGCCACCCCATCGCGATGCTCTCAACTCGGAGGCTTCACCGTGCTGTTAGGCAGGCGCCACCCCACCCACTACGAGATCAGCATCACCCCAGTCACCCCGCACCGAGCCCGCCGGCCCTCATGGCTTGGGGCCCTGATCACCCTGCTCGTGCTCGCCGTCGCAGCCCTCATCGGGCAGCGCGACGACAGCGGCAACACCACACCCCGGCCCGAACGCACACAGATCACCGATGTCCGCACCGACACCCAGGAGGCCCGCCCATGAGTGCTGCTCTGTGGCCCGTCGTCGCCCGCATCACCGCCGCGCTGGACGCCAAGCTGCACGCCGCCGAAGGACACCCGCTGATGGCCCGTCTGCGTATCGAGCGCACCGCCTGTCCCCGGCCCGCGCTCGTGCTGACCGACACGCCCCGGCCCGACTGCCCCGACTGCGGTGGCGACGGCGGCACGGCCTACGACCACGGCGACCCCGAGACCGGCGAGTACGCCGGAACCGAGTGGGAGTCCTGCACCTGCTGGAACCAACAGCGCTGCTGGGTCCTGCTGCCGCTGCCGCGCCGCCGGTGGCGCCCGCGCCGTCACCCGGACCCGTGGGCCGCCAACGGCTACAGCGACGAACCGCCCTTCTAGAGGTGCCCGGGGCGGTCGCCACATCTCGCCAAAGACTCACGGCCGCCCCGGCTCTCCCCGTCCTCAGCACAGAAGAGGAGACCCCCAGCATGACCCCTTCCACCCCGCCCCGGCGAGACCACCTCAGACCACAGCCGACCGGGCATCTGGCCACCGCGCTCGCGCTCGCGTCCAAGGGCGTGCCCGTGCTGCCGCTGCGTGTGGGCAAGGCTCCCTTCAACAACTGCCCGGCCTGTGTGAAGAACGCGTGCGGTGGCCGCCCGAACATGAAGCAGGCCGGTCCCTGCGCCTGCCCGCGCCCCTGCCACGCCTGGGCCGCCGCGACCACCAACCCGGAACTTCTCCGGTCCGCGGCGTGGGCGAGCGCATGGCGGCGGGCCGCCGCGGTGGCCTACCACCCCGCCGGCGTCCGCCTCACCGTCGTCGACCTCGACCACGCCGACGCCATCACCTGGGCCCACTCCCGTCTGCCGCCCACCCGCACCGTGCCCACCACACGCGGCCAACACTGGATCTACCTGGGCACCGTGCCTTCCACAAACGGTGTACGGCCCGGCGTCGACATCAAGTCCCGCATGTCATACGCCCGCTGGCTCGGCCCCGGCACCGGCCGCCTCACCGCCCTGCCGGAGGTGATCCGGGCGCTCGCCGTGAAACCCGCCCCGGCCCGACCCGTGCCCGAGACCGCTACCGCGCCTGCCCCGCACGGAGGCGGGAGCTGCCCGCACCGCACGCCCGCCTACCTGGCTCGCGGCATCGCCATGGCGGAGCAGAGCATCACCGATGCGACCAGCTGTGTGCACAACGCCGTCTACCGCACGTTCCTGGCCGTGCTCTCCACGCACGGCCGGTGCGGCTGCCTCACCGACGCCCACATCGCGCGCCTGTTCACCGCCGCGCAGGCCAAGGGCGAATCCGTGAGGCACTGCACGGACGCGTGGGCCAACGCCCGTTCCGCGTTGGGGCTGTGAGCGTGTCCGACGACGAGAAGGACCCGGCCCGCAAGGTCATCACCGACTACGCGCAGAGCCACTTCCGGTACTTCCGCACGGTCGACGGCACCGTGTACGCCCAGCGCACCGGCCACCCCGTGGCCCGCCCGATCCGCTCCCAGGGCACCACCGGGAGCCACCGCCAAGAACTCATGGTCGGCCTCTTCCGTGACGGGGTCGGCGTCTTCAACGGAACTGCCTTGAAGGAGGCGTTGGACTTGATCGAAGCACTCGCGCTGACCGAGCAGGTACAGCCCACGAACATCCGTGTCGCCCCCGGCTTCGACGGCGCCACCTGGCTCGACCTGGGCCGCGACGACGGGCAGTCCGTGCGCATCCACCCCACCGGCTGGGACATCCGCGTCCCCGACCCCGAAGAGGTCTGCTGGCGGCGCACCCAGCTCACCGGCGAACTCCCCCTTCCCGCCAAGGACACAGGCGGCAAAGGCCTGGATCTGCTGCTGCGGCTGTGCAACTTCGCCGACGCCCAGACCGAGTGCCTGGCCGTCGCCTGGCTCATCGGCTGCCTCGAACCGTCCGTCCCAGTACCGGCGCCGTTCCTGACCGGTCCGCAGGGCGCGGGCAAGTCGACCGCCGGGCGGATGCTCATCCGCATCATCGAGGGGATGAGCAGCGACCTGCGGCGTCCCCCGAAGGACGAAGAGAACATGATCACGGCCGTGGCCGCCGGATGGATCACCGCCCTGGACAACCTCTCCCACCTGGCCCCGGACCTGTCCGACCTCATGTGCTGCGTCATCACCGGAGCCGAGAGCATCAAGCGCGCGCTGTTCACCGACGGCGACGTCGTGCGCTCCCGCTACCGCCGCCCAGTGCTGCTCACCGGCATCGACGTCGGCATCATCCGCCCCGACCTCGCCGAACGCCTCCTCACCCTGCGCCTGGAACGCCCCCGAGTGCGGCGCACCGAGGCCGAACTGTGGGCGGAGTACGCCGAGATCCTGCCCGCCGTCCTCGGCTCGCTCCTGGATCTCACCGTCAAGGTCCGCGCGGCCGAAGCGGAAACCCCCACCGATCTGCGCATGGCCGACTTCGCGCACCTGTGCGCGCAGCTCGACACGGCTATGAGCTTCGGAACCCTGGCCGCCTACCGGGCCAGCCTGGACGACCTGAACGACGACGTCATCGAAGGTGACCTGCTGGCGCAGACCGTCCTTCAGCACGCCGCCGAACTCGCCCCCGGCGAAGAGGTACGGATGACGTCAGCCGAGTGGCTGCACTGCCTCACTACCCTCTACAGCGGCGAAGAATGCCGCCCCCTGCCCAAGGGCTGGCCCACCACCGGCAAGGTGCTCTCCGACCGGCTCCGGCGCATCCAGCCCACCCTGGCCGCCCGGGGCGTCCTGGTCGAATGGGGCCGCACCAGCGCCGCCCGCTACATCGAGCTCACCCGCCAGACCCCGCCCCCGCCGCACGCGCAGCAGAGCGCGTTCTGACCACCCGCACAGGCGGGAAAGCAAGAGGAGCACGCCGCGCCCGGGGTGCTCCTCTTGCTGTTCGGCGGCGCCAGCCGCCCTGCACAGGTCGCGCCGCGAAGCGGCCCGTTCTTCAAGTCCTGAGCGGCGACGTACGACCACAGAAACCACCCCTGTCTTTTTCCTAAGTAGGGAAGATCTGCGTCACTGCGTCACCACGCCCCCGACAGACGGCTGCTGACCAGCACAGACAACGGTGACGCAGACGGCGAATCCTGCGTCACTACCGCGTCACCCGCGTCACTTCATGACGAGAGCCCGTGTCACAGGTGACGCAGGGCCCGACCTGTTGCGTCACTGAAACCCACAGGTCAGAGGCCTGATTGACGCAGGTGACGCGATGACGCAGAAATCCGCACCTAGGACACACGCACGCTCCGCAGCGTCGGCATGCCGGCCACCCCCGATAGGTGCCGCCTCGCCCGCGCGTGGCGGCACCTATCCGCAACAAAACCGCCATCCGCCACAAACCCAAGCCGCTGACCAGCAATGTTGCGGCGTGGCGGATGTTGCGGATTCCCAGAGAGAGCCCGGCTACAACGGAACGACGGAGGACGCCCTTATGAGCACGCCCTCGCGTACGCCGAACAACCCGCGCGACACCCTGCGGGCGGGACTGCCCGACCGCTATCTCACTCCCGACGACATCGCCACGATCTTCAAGGTGCCGCTCGAAACCGTCTACCAGTGGCGCAAGAAGCGCACCGGCCCGCCCGGCTTCCGTATCGGCAAGCACGTGCGCTACGACCCCACCGACGTCCGCGCCTTCGTCATTCAACAGCGGCTCGCCGAGGCTGACGCGGCGTAGCCCCCGCCCTCTCCATTCCCCAGGGAAGGCCACTTCGGTGGCCTTCCCTTCTGCATGAGGAGACTCAGTCACCACATGTCCGGCCACGTCCAAGACCGCTGGTACAAGACCGAATCCGGCGCCGACGGCAAGAACGTACGGGTCAAGACCGACCGCCACGGAACCGGACAGCGCTACCGCGCCCGCTACATAGCCCCCGACGGCTCCGAGAAGTCCAAGAGCTTCCCCGACGGGCAGAAGCGTCTCGCCGAGAAATGGCTCACCGACCTCGCGTCCGACATGTCGCGCGGCAACTACATCGATCCGCGTGCGGCTCGGATCACCTTCAAGAGCTACGCCGAGAAATGGCTCCAGGCTCACACGGCCGATGTGTCAAGCCAGATCGCGACCGAGCAGCGGCTGCGCCTGCATGCATTCCCCATCCTCGGCTCGCGCCCGCTCGACTCGTTCCGCCCGGAACACATCCGAAAGCTCGTCAGCGCCCTGGCCAGCAACCTCGCCGTAAGCAGTGGTTACGCGCGCAACATCTACGGCGATGTGCGAGCCGTCCTCAGCGCGGCCGTGGACGACGGCCTGCTGCCCCGAAATCCATGCTCCGCTCGATCCGTCCGCCCGCCGTCGGGCGAACGGCGGCGCGTCGTGCCGTGGCTGCCTTCGCAGGTGTCTGCGGTACGCGCTGCGCTTTCCGAGAGATACCGGGCCATGGTGGACCCGGGCAGCGGGTGCGGCCTTAGGCAAGGGGAAATCGTGGGGCTCGCAGAGGATGCATTCGACTTTGAGGCCGACACCCTACGAGTGATCCGGCAGGTAAAACTGGTCCGGGGCACGGCTGTGTTCGCACCCCCGAAGGGCAACAAAGAACGGGACGTGCCGCTGCCACGGTCGGTCGCCGAATCCGCGCGCGCCCACATGAGCTCGTTCAAACCGGTCGAGATCGCACTCCCCTGGCGCACGCCGGACGGTCCCTTGGTGTCCGCCCGCCTGCTGTTCACCAACGCGGCCGGCGGGATCGTGTGGCGCAGCAACTTCAACATCCAGGAGTGGAAGCCCGCGCTTGCCGCGGCTGGCCTCATCCCGGAAGCCGACGCCGACGGCAAGTATCAATCGGCCCGCGAGCACGGCATGCACGCGCTGAGGCACTTCTACGCGTCCGTCCTGCTGGACGCCGGAGTGAGCGTCAAGGCCGTCAGCCAGCACTTGGGGCACTCCGACCCCGGCTTGACGCTCCGGGTGTACGCACACCTGATGCCCAGCAGCGACGACCGGACCCGCGCGGCCATCGAGAGGACCTCACCCATGCCGCTCGCCTACGACGTACAGAGCCCACTGGGCATCCCGTCCGACGCATTCCACGATGGCGTGGCCGTCTTCCATGTCCATGGCGCCCGTTACGACGGTCAGTGGCTCCTTGGAGCGATGACCACAGCGAAGGGGCCGACGTTCGGCGAGATCATGACGGCAGCAAGCACCAACCCCGACCACGCGGTCGACACGGCCGATGCCTGGATCCGCGAGTACTGCGACAGCCACGGCCTGGAACTCCTGAGGGCCGAGAACCTCAACGAGAGGTTCCCGGCAGACCAACGGCCGTACCAGGCGCTTGCCCGGTTCTTCGTCGCTCACGTTCCTAAGAGCGCTGCGGAATGGTCCGGCTTGGAGGGTTGATCCTGCTCTGACGGCCCAGATACGGCCCAGGCCGACGAAGACGGCCCCCGGCCAACGCCAAAAGCGCAGGTGGGGGGCCATTTGGTACCGGATTTACGCGAGTTCTCCGGGTACAGGCATGGTGAATCCAGTGTCTCAGACGGCGGGGGCCCGGCCAGATCACGGCCGCTGCTTCGGCCCCACGTCGGCGTGGAGCAGGCTGTGGTCCGAGTACCGGGTGGGATGCACACCGTGTTCGAGCCGGTCGAAGCCCCGCAGGAAGACGTAGTCGAACTTGGTGTGCCAATCGGTGGTCGTCTCGCAGATACCGGTGGCCGAGGGACCGCACTCGGGGTCCGCGTCCGCGGCCAGGCCCCACATCCCGGTCAGCTCGGCGGCAGCCGGCACCGCGTTGAAGTCGCCGAGCACGATCGCACGGTCGTGCCGGGCGACCTCCGCCGCCAGGACGCCGACCTGCTCGGCCCGGACCGCTTCTTGGTGCCGATGAGCCAGGTGCGTGTTGAAGACCCGGACAGGCCGGCCGTCCACGAGGGTGGTGACGGCCATGTACCCGCGGTCCTCGGATCCGCCGTCGGCGTATTCCACATTTGTACGGTCCGTCATCGGCGCCGCCGAGAGTATCGCCTGGCCGAAGCCGCCCGGACTCCACGGCAGTCCCCCGCAGCGGCCCCAGTCGCGCAGAACCGACCCGTACTCGACGTGGTAGACCAGCCCGTACTGGTACTGCAGATGATCCCGGATGCTCTCGACGTCCCGGACACACGCTTCCTGCAGGCCGACGACCTGGGGCGCGTACGTGGCGATCTCCGCCGCCCGGCCGACGTTCTGCCCGGTCGCGTTGCAGGGATTGCAGATGTTCCACGTCATGACCCGGTTCGGTACGACCTCTTCGGGGGCGCCGGCCGGCAGTGGCCTGGCGATGTGCGCACCGTTCGGTGCACTGGGGCCGAGGAACGCCGCGCAGGTCACGATCATGGCGCCCGCGAGTAACCGCGCCCCGGTTCCGCTCACCATCGCCTCCTCGGAGTGGAGACACAGGCAGCATGTGAGGTCTCCTGAAACGAGGCTATGCCAGGACTGCGACCAAACCGCTGTCATGATCCTGCCATTGATCACTACAGTCTCCCCTGACAACATCAACTCCGCTGGAGGTAATCAGCACGTGTTGAATCAAACGGGGAAGGCGCTTCTGATCGGCGCCACCGCAGCGCTCGCCGTCACGACCGCCGCACCGGCCAACGCCCAGACCGGGGCCCAGGCCGCCGCGAGCGTGAGCAAGCACCAAGAGGTGCGCTGCGTGAAGCAGAGCGGCAGGACCTGCGTGTACTCGGTCTCCTTCTTCTACTGGAACAAGAAGGGTGCCACCAAGCGTGGCCTGAACTATGTCCAGACGGCCAGGTCGCCGTACAAGGCGGGCAAGGCCCGCTGGCTGTACAAGCAGCCGGGCGGCTCGACCCACGTCGGCAAGAGCTGGCGCACGGCCCACTCGGTCCCGCACGGCAACGCCGCCGAGGTCGAGTGGGGCAAGCCCGGGGCCACCGCGGGGCCCAAGCTCCGCAAGGGCACGCTGGTCTGCGTGCAGTGGAAGAACCTCTCGCAGAAGGCATGCCACAAGCTGAAGTAAGCGGCATACGAAACTGAAGC
>NZ_JBHYIG010000396.1:2000-7348 GCF_042740015.1 Streptomyces sp. NPDC059037 | reverse complement strand
CTCCATGCCGGTCTCGCCGGTCGCCGTGTCCATCGGCGCGAACGAGGCCGTGCGGGCGCCGAGTTGGGGGGGGGCCGCCCCCGGGACGGCTCAGCCCGGCGGGGGGAGGGCGAGGGACGCGCGCCGGCGGGGGCGGCCCCCCCCCCCGCCGCGGGGGGGCGGCCCCTCTTCATGATCGGCTGTGCGTGTTTCACGTGAAACGGTGCGTTTCACGTGAAACATGCACGCGGGGTGCCTCGGTCAGCCGGTCGGGCCTCCGAAGATGCCTCCGTTGCCGTTGCCGTTGCCGTTGCTTCCTCCACCGCCGGTCGGATCCTCTGTGGTCGGTGGCGACGGTTCGCCGGTGCTCCCATCGGTGGTCCCGCCGTCGGCGGCACCGCCGTTGTTGCTGCACTGCCAGTCCCAGTCGGCACAGGACTCACCGGGATCGGGGCTGCCCGAGGGGCTCTCGGACGGTCCGGTATCCGTGGGGGTCGGCGACGGCGACTCCTCCGGCTCCTCGGTCTCCGTAGGAGTCGGGCTCGGCGGCGGCGTCTCACCGACGACCTCACCGATCGGCTCCGGCACAGGGAAGTTCTTCACGGGCTGGTCCTTGAGGGCCTGCTCCATGTAGTCCTTCCAGATCTGCGCGGGGAACGAGGCACCGTGGATCTTCTCCTCGCCACCCGTGCCGAACATCTCCAGGAACTCGCGCTTCTTGTTCCCCTCGTTGTCGTCGAGGCGGTACATGCTGATCGCCGTCGACAGCTGCGGGGTGTAGCCGACGAACCAGGCGGACTTGTTGCCGTCGGTCGTACCGGTCTTGCCCGCCACCTGGCGGCCGCTCAGCTGGGCCGAGGTACCGGTGCCCTTCTCGACGACGGTCCTGAGCACGTCGGTGACGTTGTTGGCAACGTCCGGGTCGAAGGCCCGCTTGGTCTGCGACTCGTGCTCGAAGACGGTGTTGCCCTTGTGCTCGACTTCCTTGACCGAGTACGGCTCGTTCTGCTTGCCGCTGGAGGCGAACGTGGAGTACGCACCGGCCATGCGGATCGCGCTCGGAGAGGACGTACCGAGAGAGAACGACGGGTAATTGGCGCTGGCCAGGCTGTTCTCCTTGATGCCGGAGGCGATGGCCGCCTCCTTCACCTTGTCGAGGCCGACATCCATGCCGAGTTGCACATAGGCCGAGTTGACGGACTCCCGCATCGCCTCGCGGAGGTCGATCTGGTAGCTCGGGGCGTTGTAGGACGCGTCACCGTCGTTGGTCTGCAGCCACTCCTTGCCTTCCTTGTCCGTCCAGATGCTGCCGTCGTAGTTCTTGATCTTGAGCTTGTTCTTGCCGCTGTAGAGGCTCTTGGGGTTGACGATGGTGCGCTCGCCCTCGCCCTGGTCCGGCAACCCCTCCTTGCTGCGCGTGCCGTCCTTGAAGGCGGCAGCCAGCACGAAGGGCTTGAACGTCGAGCCGACCTGCGCACCGGTCTGGTCCGCGTTGTTGGTGAAGTGCTTGGTCGCGTCCTCACCGCCGTAGATCGCCTCGATCGCGCCGTCCTTCGGGTTCACCGAGGCGCCACCGAACTGGACGTGGGTGTCCTTGTCCTTACGCAGCTTGGGCTTGATCTTCGCCTTGCGGACCTTCTCCACGGACTTCTCGAGCTCCTTGACCTTCGTCCTGTCGAAGGTCGTGTGGATCTCGTAGCCGCCCTGCTGGAGGTCATTGGCCGTGATCTTGCCGTCACTGTTGTTGATCACGTATGCCTTGGCCAGGTCGACCAGGTAACCGATCTGACCGCCGAGCTGGGCGTTGGACCGCGGGTTCTGCAGCTTCGGGAACTTCTGGTACTTGTCCCGCTCCGTGGAGGTCAGGTGGCCGTCCTTGACCTCTTCGTCAAGGATCCACCTCCACCGCTTCGTGGCCCGCTCCCTGTTCGCGTCGGGCGTGGCTGCGGGGTCGACCTCGGGGGAGCCAGCGGGGTCGTAGTACGTGGCGCCCTTGAGGACCGTCGCGAGAAGCGCGCACTGGCTGGGGTCCAGGTCCGTGGCGTCCATGTTGAAGTACGCGTGGGCCGCGGCCTGGATGCCATAGGCACCGCGGCCGTAGTAGGCGGTGTTGAGGTACCCCGCCATGATCTCTTCCTTGGGGACCGTCCGGCCGACCTTTATGGAGATGAAGAGCTCTTTGAACTTACGCGTGACCGTCTGCGACTGGTCATTGAGGCGCGCGTTCTTCACGTACTGCTGGGTGATGGTCGAGCCACCCTGGGTCTCGCCGCCCTTGGCCATGTTGACCAGGGCACGAGTGATGCCCATGGGGTCGACACCCTTGTCGTCCTCGAACGTCTTGTTCTCCGCCGAGATGACGGCGGTCCGCATCGCCTCGGGGATCTTCGCGTAGTCGATGATCTGGCGGTTCGTCTCACCACCGGTCGCGACCATCTGCTTGCCGTCGGCCCAGTAGTAGACGTTGTTCTGTGCCTTGGCGGCCTCGTCGACCTTCGGCACCTCCACCAAGGCGTAGGCGATTCCGGCGACCGCCATCAGGCTGCCGAGGAAGCCGACGAACAGGCCGGTGACAAGACGCCAGGACGGGACCCAGCGCCGCACACCTTGCTTGTTCGCGCGCGGGTAGTCGATGAACCGCTTCTTGGCGGGTCCCTGACCGCCACGGCCCCTGCCGCGACCCGGCCCAGCCGACCCACCGGGCCCACCACGTCGGCCTCCGCCACCACCGCCCGAGCGGCCGCCACCGGACCCGTCGGCCGCCCTGCGGCGGCCGCCGCCCGTGCCGACGGCACCACTGCGCTGTGCCGCGCGACGGGCCTCTGCCCGGCCGCCGTAGGAACGGTCCCCGTCGGGGGCACCCGATCCGTACGAGCCGGTTGAGGAAGTGGGCGATCCAGAGGCGCCACGCGGTGCCGCGCGGCGGCCCGACGAATCGCCGGAGACGCCGCGTCTGGTCGCGGCGCGTCCGCCGCCCTGCGGCTGCGGCGGTTTGCGACGGTGCTCGCTCATCGAACGATTACTCCTCGGGCAGGCGCAGATGTCCGCGCCTGGAAACGGCGGCTGGTTTCCGGTCCCCCCGAAGTACGGATGCGCCCATCCCGGCGCTCATCCGCACTACACCAGGGACGACGACGCCCTCTGGCGTCACTTGGTTCCCGGCGGTCTGCATGGCGCACAGACTACGCACCGTCAAAACCCTCGTAGAGCCGAAGTTCACCCCAAATCAGGCAAGTTACTTCCTACGAATCGGTGATGTGACGCCGTTCACCGTTTCCCCTCTTGCCCCGTGAGGAGGGCCGTTCTATCGTCTCGATGTATCGAGTCGATACATCAGCTCGGCATAAAGACCGTGCAGACAGACGCTGGCAGACGGGAGGCGACACATGAGCAGACGCTCCGGCATCCTCGAGTTCGCCGTGCTCGGCCTGCTGCGCGAGTCCCCGATGCACGGCTATGAGCTGCGCAAACGACTCAACACGTCACTGGGAGTGTTCCGCGCCTTCAGCTACGGGACGCTCTACCCCTGCCTCAAGACGCTGGTCGCCAACGGCTGGTTGATCGAGGAAACGGGGAGCACCCCCGAAGACGCTCTCGCGGCTCCCCTCTCCGGGCGCCGCGCCAAGATCGTCTATCGGCTGACGGCCGAAGGTAAGGAGCACTTCGAGGAGCTGCTCTCGCAGACCGGCCCCGACGCGTACGAGGACGAGCACTTCGCCGCCCGCTTCGCCTTCTTCGGGCAGACCTCGCGGGACGTACGCATGCGGGTGCTCGAGGGGCGTCGCAGCCGCCTCGAGGAGCGTCTGGAGAAGATGAGCGCCTCCCTGGCCCGCACCCGGGAGCGCCTGGACGATTACACGCTTGAGCTGCAGCGGCACGGAATGGAGTCCGTGGAGCGCGAAGTGCGCTGGCTGAACGAGCTCATCGAGAGCGAGCGGGCGGGGCGGGACCATCAGCGGTCCACCCCGGACGGCTCTGCTCGGCAAGACAGCACATCTGGGGAGTCGGGCGGCCTGCCCCGGCGGCGGGACGTGAACCCGCCGCCGGATCCGTCCGATGACACCGCCAAGTGAGACCCCGCGTTCCGCAGGGTTTCATCCGGAATACACAGATCACACAGGGAGCAACCGGAATGGGTTCGGTTCGCGTAGCCATCGTCGGCGTGGGCAACTGCGCCGCCTCGCTGGTCCAGGGCGTCGAGTACTACAAGGACGCAGACCCGGACACCAAGGTCCCGGGCCTGATGCACGTCCAGTTCGGCGACTACCACGTCGGTGATGTCGAGTTCGTCGCCGCCTTCGATGTGGACGCCAAGAAGGTCGGCCTCGACCTCTCGGACGCCATCGGCGCCAGCGAGAACAACACCATCAAGATCTGCGACGTGCCGAACAAGGGCGTCACCGTCCAGCGCGGCCACACCTACGACGGCCTGGGCCTGTACTACCGCCAGACCATCGAGGAGTCCGCCGATGCCCCGGTCGACATCGTCCAGATCCTCAAGGACAAGCAGGTCGACGTCCTCGTCTGCTACCTGCCCGTGGGCTCCGAGGACGCTGCGAAGTTCTACGCGCAGTGCGCCATCGACGCCAAGGTCGCCTTCGTCAACGCCCTCCCGGTCTTCATCGCCGGCACCAAGGAGTGGGCCGACAAGTTCACCGAGGCGGGCGTCCCGATCGTCGGCGACGACATCAAGTCGCAGGTCGGCGCCACCATCACGCACCGCGTGATGGCGAAGCTGTTCGAGGACCGCGGTGTCCGTCTTGAGCGCACCATGCAGCTCAACGTCGGCGGCAACATGGACTTCAAGAACATGCTCGAGCGCGACCGCCTCGAGTCCAAGAAGATCTCGAAGACGCAGGCCGTCACCTCGCAGATCCCGGACCGCGAGCTGGGCGAGAAGAACGTCCACATCGGCCCGTCGGACTACGTGGCGTGGCTGGACGACCGCAAGTGGGCGTACGTCCGACTCGAGGGCCGTGCCTTCGGCGACGTCCCGCTGAACCTGGAGTACAAGCTCGAGGTCTGGGACTCCCCGAACTCGGCGGGCGTCATCATCGACGCCCTGCGCGCCGCGAAGATCGCCAAGGACCGCGGCATCGGCGGCCCGATCCTCTCCGCGTCCTCGTACTTCATGAAGTCCCCGCCGGTGCAGTACTTCGACGACGAGGCGTACGACAACGTCGAGAAGTTCATCAAGGGCGAGGTCGAGCGCTAAAGCTCAGCTGTCGCACTTGTGTTGAGGGTGCCCCGGGCCAACGCCCCCGGGCCCCCCCCGGGTTTTTTGGGGTGGCCCCAGGCGGGGGGGGGGGTCCAGCGCAAAAATGTGGGCCGGCGGGGGTTTCGGCGCCCGCGCGCCGGGCGGCGGATAT
>NZ_JBHYIG010000396.1:0-1990 GCF_042740015.1 Streptomyces sp. NPDC059037 | reverse complement strand
CCAAACCGTCTTTATTTAAAACAGGGGGTTGGTGGCGCCAAAAGCCACGGTGGGCGAATTGGTGTTGCGGGCCCCGGGCAAACCCGCGGGGGGACCCTCCTCGTATGTGAGGCTGTGCCCCATGGCTGTCGTCGGTGACCTGCGCATACTGCTGCGCCTGCGGGATTTCCGACGCCTGCTCGCCGTGCGGCTGATCTCTCAGGGTGCGGACGGCGTCTATCAGGTGGCGCTCGCCACGTACGTCGTCTTCTCGCCGGAGAAGCAGACCTCGCCGGCCGCGATCGCATCCGCGATGGCCGTGCTGCTCCTGCCGTACTCAGTGATCGGCCCCTTCGCGGGCGTGCTCCTCGACCGCTGGCCGCGCCGCCAGGTCTTCCTGTACGGCAATCTGCTGCGGGCGGCGCTGGCCTCGGTGACGGCGGTGCTGATGCTGAGCGGCGTGCCGGACTGGCTGTTCTACGCCTCCGCGCTCTGCGTCACGGCCGTCAACCGGTTCGTCCTCGCCGGGCTCTCGGCGGCGCTGCCGCGCGTGGTCGACGCCGATCGGCTTGTCATGGCCAACTCCCTCTCGCCGACGGCCGGGACGCTCGCCGCCACCGCGGGCGGCGGCCTCGCGTTCGCCGTACGCCTGGTCGTCTCCGACTCGGACGCGGCCGTCGTCCTGCTCGGGGCGGCCCTGTACCTCTGCGCGGCGCTCGCCTCGCTGCGCATGGCGCGTGAACTCCTCGGCCCAGACCCGGAACTGGTCCAGCCACGCCTCGGCGCGGCGCTCTCCGGTACGGCGCGGGATCTGCTGGCCGGCGTGCGGCATCTGTCGCAGCGGCGCCCTGCCGCCCGCGCGCTCCTCGCCATAACCCTCATGAGGTTCTGCTACGGCGCCCTGTCCGTCATGGTCCTCATGCTCTGCCGATACGCCTGGTCGTCCACGGAGTCCGACGGGCTCGCCCTCCTTGGCCTCGCCGTGGCGATCTCGGGGGCGGGCTTCTTCATGGCGGCGGTGGTGACGCCCGCCGCGGTGAACCGGCTTGGCCCCGGCGGCTGGATCGTCGCCTGCGCCGGGGCAGCGGCGGTCCTGGAGCCGGCACTCGGCCTGCCCTTCGAGGCCGTCCCCCTGCTCATCGCCGCGTTCCTCCTGGGCCTGACGACCCAGGGGGCGAAGATCGCCACGGACACGGTGGTCCAGTCCGAGGTGGACGACGGCTTCCGTGGCCGGATCTTCTCCATCTACGACGTCCTGTTCAACGTCGCGTTCGTCGCCGCGGCGGGAGTGGCGGCCCTGATACTGCCGCCTGACGGTCGATCGGTTCCGCTGGTGGTCACGATCGCCGTTATCTACGCAGCAATTGCTGCCGCTATGGCCAGATTTGACGCGCAGTAAGTGTCACATCAGTGCCACAGAGCCCCTCTGGACTTCAGAGATCCCACTGCGCCCCTATAACTTACGGACGTCGTATCCGCGCCATCGCGCTCTCGTTCGAGGGGGACCCCCAAGTGACTACTCCGCCCCAGGGCCAGAATCCGTACGGCCAGGGCGTGCAGCCGCACCCCGGTCAGCCGGGACAGCCCACCGCGCCGCAGCCCTACCCGCCGTACAACCAGGGGGCGCCGGTTCCGCCTCCGGCCGCTCCGAGTGGTGGTCGCAGCAAGAAGCTTCTGCTGCGCATCGGTGGCTTCGTCGTTCTCGCGATCATCATCGCTGTCGTCAAGTTCCAGTTGGGCAAGAGCGACGCCGAGACCACCGCCGTCGGTGACTGCCTGCACAACAAGGGCACGCAGTCCGCGCCGGACCTGGAGAACACCGACTGCTCCTCGAGCGACGCCGAGTTCGAGGTCATCGAGAAGTTCGATGACACGAGCAGCGTCAGCAAGTGCGACGCGGTCAAGGGGACCGAGGTCTCCTACTACCAGACCGGCAGCGGCCACGACGTGGTGCTCTGCCTGAAGAACAAGTAACAGCATCTGCGAAGGGGCACTGTTTCACGTGAAACAG
>NZ_JBHYIG010000395.1:0-7392 GCF_042740015.1 Streptomyces sp. NPDC059037 | reverse complement strand
CCCCTGAAGGGGCGCGGGGAACTGCGCGAGCAACCAGCGGCCCGCCGCAGACGGCAGACAAGCACCCCAGGCAGACGGGATGCCGCTAGAGGGATTTGCCCGCAGGCGACGCTGCCGCGGGACCCACGATGAGCCCGTCCCCGAACGTGTCCACGCGGACCGTGTCGCCGTCCTTGACCTCGCCCGCGAGGATCTCCTTCGCGAGCCGGTCGCCGATGGACGTCTGGATGAGACGCCGCAGCGGACGTGCGCCGTAGGCCGGATCGTTGCCCTCGTCGGCCAGCCAGGCGAGCGCCTCCGGGGTGACGTCCAGAGTGAGCCGCCGCTCGGCGAGCCGCTTGGCGAGCCGGCCGATCTGGAGCTCGGCGATGTGCGCGAGCTCGTCCTTGCCGAGCGCGGAGAAGACGACGAGGTCGTCGAGCCGGTTGAGGAACTCCGGCTTGAAAGAGGCCCTGACCACTTCCAGAACCTGCTGCTTCTTCTCCTCCTCGCTCGTATGCGGCTCCACCAGGTACTGGCTGCCGAGGTTGGAGGTGAGGATCAGGATGGTGTTGCGGAAGTCGACCGTCCGCCCCTGCCCGTCGGTGAGCCGCCCGTCGTCGAGCACCTGCAGCAGGACGTCGAAGACCTCCGGGTGCGCCTTCTCGACCTCGTCGAGGAGTACGACGCTGTACGGCCGGCGGCGCACCGCCTCGGTGAGCTGCCCGCCCTCCTCGTACCCGACGTACCCGGGAGGGGCACCGACCAGCCTGGCCACGCTGTGCTTCTCGCCGTACTCGCTCATGTCGATGCGGACCATGGCCCGCTCGTCGTCGAAGAGGAAGTCGGCGAGCGCCTTGGCCAGCTCGGTCTTGCCGACGCCGGTGGGCCCGAGGAAGAGGAAGGACCCGGTGGGCCGGTCGGGATCGGCGATCCCGGCCCGCGTGCGCCGCACGGCGTCCGACACGGCCCGCACGGCCTCGGTCTGCCCGATGAGCCGCCTGCCGAGCTCGTCCTCCATACGGAGCAGCTTCTGCGTCTCACCCTCCAGGAGCCGCCCGGCGGGGATACCGGTCCAGGCCCCGACCACATCGGCGATGTCGTCCGGCCCGACCTCTTCCTTCACCATGGTGTCCTTCGAGACCTCTTCCTCGGCCTCGGCAGCCACCTCCAGGTCATGCTCCAGGGTGGGGATCTCGCCGTACAGAAGCTTGCTCGCGGTGTCGAAGTCCCCGTCCCGCTGGGCGCGTTCGGCCTGGCCGCGCAGCTCGTCGAGCTTCTCCTTCAGCTCGCCGACCCGGTTGAGGGACTGCTTCTCCTTCTCCCAGCGGGCATTGAGCCCCCGCAGCTCCTCTTCCTTGTCGGCAAGATCGCGCCGCAGCTTTTCGAGCCGCTGCTTGCTCGCCGGATCGGTCTCCTTGCTGAGGGCGAGCTCCTCCATCTTCAACCGGTCGACGGCGCGCTGGAGTTCGTCGATCTCAAGGGGCGAGGAGTCGATCTCCATCCGCAGCCTGGAGGCAGCCTCATCGACAAGATCAATGGCCTTGTCGGGCAGGAAGCGCGACGTGATGTACCGGTCGGAGAGCGCGGCGGCGGCGACGAGCGCGCTGTCGGCGATCTGAACCTTGTGATGGGCTTCGTACCGCCCCTTGAGCCCACGAAGAATGGCGATCGAATCCTCGACGGAGGGCTCGGCGACGAGCACCTGCTGGAAGCGCCGCTCCAGGGCGGGATCCTTCTCGATCCGCTCCCGGTACTCGTCGAGGGTGGTGGCCCCGACCATCCGCAGCTCACCGCGGGCGAGCATGGGCTTGAGCATGTTTCCGGCGTCCATGGCGGAATCTCCACCGGCACCGGCTCCCACCACGGTGTGCAGCTCATCAATGAACGTAATGATCTGCCCGTCGCTCTCCTTGATCTCGGAGAGGACGGTCTTGAGCCGCTCCTCGAACTCACCGCGATACTTCGCGCCCGCGACCATCGCACCGAGGTCGAGCGACACGAGCCGCTTGTTCTTGAGCGACTCGGGCACGTCGCCCTTCACGATCCGCTGGGCGAGCCCTTCGACGACGGCGGTCTTGCCGACGCCGGGTTCGCCGATGAGGACCGGGTTGTTCTTCGTACGCCGGGAAAGCACTTGGACGACCCGCCGGATCTCCTGATCCCGCCCGATGACGGGATCGAGTTTGCCCTCGCGGGCCGCGGCGGTGAAATCGGTCCCGAACTTCTCCAGGGCCTTGTACTGACCCTCCGGGTCGGGTGTGGTCACCCGGCGCCCTCCCCTTGCCTTCTCGAACGCGTCGAGCAGTTTCTTCGCGGTGGCCCCGTGCCTGCCCAGGACCTCACCGGCGGTGCCGCCCTTGGCGGCGGTACCGATCAGCAGGTGCTCGGTGGACAGGTAATCATCGCCCAGCTCCTTCGCCCGCTGCGCGGCGTCGGCGATGACGGCGAGGAGCTCGCGGTTGGGCTGCGGCGGCGCGACGGTGGAGCCCGTGACGCGGGGCAGGCCGCTCAGCGCCCGCTCGGCGTCGCTGCGGACGGCGACCTGATCGGCCTCGACCGCGGCGAGCAGGTCGGTGATGTTCTCGTTGTCCTGCCCCTCAAGCAGCGCGAGGAGCAGGTGGGCGGGGGTCAGGTCCGGGTTCCCCTCGGACACGGCCCGGCTGGTGGCCGCGTTGATCGCGTCCCGGCTCCGGTTCGTCAGCTCGGCGTCCACGTGCGTCTTCTCCTCCTTGCGTGCGTCTTTCCCTTACCTGACTTTAAAAGTGTACACAAAGTTGAGCCGACCCCACTCAAGGGTGCGAGGCGGGCTTCCGCCCAGGCGGCGGCTAGGTTCCCTCCATGGCCATCGACCCCCGGAACCCGACTCCCGCGTACCTCAGCTTCTGGCGGGAACGACACCTCTGCACCCTGACGACTCCCCGCCCGGACGGCACCCCGCACGTGGTCCCGGTTGGCGTGACGTACGACCCGGAGGCAGGGGTCGCCCGCGTACTGGCGAACAAATCGAGCACGAAGGTCGCGAACATCCTGGCGGCGACGGGCGTGGACGGGCCGGGCGCGAGGGTGGCGGTCTGCCAGGTGGAGAGGCGGCGCTGGGCGACGCTGGAGGGGGTGGCGACGGTGCGTACGGAGGAGGCGGCGATAGCGGAGGCGATGCGTCGCTACGAGGAGCGGTACGGCAGGGCGCCCCGCCCGAACCCGGACCGCGTACTGATCGAGATAGCCCTGACGCGGGCGATGGGCAAGGCGTAGCACCCGCCCATCGGGGCCCGCACACACCACAGCGGCGCCACCGTGTTCAGGTCCACGGTGGCGCCGCTGCTGGGGGAAGCACCTGCGCGATTTACAACGACGGGGGATCGCGTCAGGCGCTGCGGGGGGTGGCTGTGATGGCTCTTGTAGTGGTGGAACGGGTTGAGCTGGTGGCGCTGTTGGAACTCTGCTGTTGCTGCTTGCGCTGACCCGGCTGCTCCGGCTCGCCGACCAGCTGATGGTCACGCCGGTCGAGATTGACGAAGACCATCCCGTACCGAATGGCACACCGCACAGGCTGCGGGGCGCCTCGCGGCCGCCGGAGACACCGGTAGGCCCGGATCTCCTCTTCCTCGTCCCGGGTGACGACGATGGGCTCGCCGAGAAGAGTGACCATCAACGAGTCGCCTGCGTGGGGTATCGCGGTGGCGAGATCGATGAAGTGCCAACCGGAGCGGTAGGCGGTGGCCATTTCTCGGCGGAAGGTGCGGTCGTCGGGAGGAGTGCTCATGCGCCTGCACCCTTCGGCCCCAAGGTCCAGCCGAGATCCGGCGGGGCGGCGGAATCGGAACTCGCGTTCGCCGGCGCGGTCTGCCACCCGAGATCGAGAGTGCTCACCGTGCCCAAGACCAGCCCTGCGGAGAAGGTGGTGACAAGCACCGAGCGAAGCATGCGCGTAAACATGGTCGGCTTCGTCCTCACTTGGTAGGTTCCTCTCCCCCGGCTCCTCAAGACGATGTCTCAATCGAGCACGTCAAAGCCACAGGGTCGATGCATCATGTTCCTGCACGTTCAGGACCCTGGGGGGTGGAGATTTGCTTACAACAGACATAAAACCGACACATCCTCACCCCTCGGCACCACTCTGCGCTGAAGGTGCGAAGCTTTACGCCACCGCACTGAGCAATGGGCGCCTGGCGCGAGCCGAGGCTGAGAACGCACCCTGCCTACTGGAATCCGCTCTGCTGCACCCGGACCCCGATGACGCCGACTGGCTGCACCCGGTTCCGCCGTCCACGGCACTGGCCCAGCGGCTCCACCCCATCGAACGGGAAATCCAGGACCGGCGGAGACTCGCCGTTCAACTCGCCGACGCGTTTGAGCCATTCATGGCGATCACCGCACGGGCCGAACCTGCGACCCACGCGATCACCGTGCTCGAGGGGGACGCCCGCATCCACGCGGCCATCGAGCGCGCTACGGCGGAGTGCCGTTCCGAAGTGCTCACCGTCCAGCCCGGAGGCGGTCGCAGCGAGAACACGCTCACGGTAGCGCTGCAACGCGGCCAGACCGTTCTGGACCGTGGCATCAAGATGCGTACCCTCTACCAACACACCGTCAGGCACAGCCAGGGAACGCTCGCCTACGCGGCACACATGGCCCAAGGGAACGTAGAAATACGGACCTTGGAAGAGGTGATCGATCGACTCATGATCTTCGATCGCACCGTCGCACTCATACCCGCGCGCGCCGATCAGCAAGTCGCCCTGGAACTGCGGCACCCCGGCCTGGTCGAGTACCTCGCCAAGGTCTTCGAGCAGCAATGGAGCCGTGCGACCCCGCTGCTCGACGAAGTGCCGTACCCGCCATCCACCGACGGCATCACCGGCGTCCAGCGCTCAATCGCCAAGCTGCTGGTGGAGGGCTACGTCGACGAGGCCATCGCCCGCCGCCTAGGCATGAACGTCCGCACCTGCCGCGCCCACATCGCTAAGATCGCAGCCGCGCTGGGGAGCGGCAGCCGCGCTCAACTCGGGTACCTGATCGCCCAGTCCGAGATCCTGGACAAGGATCACTGAACTCGGTCAGGGGAGCGAGCGGAACGTGACGACGGAACCCCATACGCACGGACCCGATGAGCTGTGCGAGACGGGCTCGACCTTGTACGCCCGCGCTCTGCGGGAGCGCCGCATCCCTCGCGAGGCCACCGAACAAGCGCCGTGCCTCGTCGACTTCGGACTGCTTCACCCGGACGCCGAGGACGCTCGCTGGCTGCGCCCCACCCCACCGGCTGTCGCGCTCCCTCGGCTGCTCCAGTCCATCGAGGAGCGCATCGCGCATCAGCGGCTCCGCGAGACCCGGCTGGCCTCCGTGTTCGCGCCGCTCATGCATCTCGCTCCCGGACAGCACGCCGCGGTCGGCCCTTCCGCGATCACTGTGCTGAACGGACTCCCCCGGATCCAGGAAAGCGTGGCTCAGGCGCTGGCCGACTCCAGCCAAGAATTGCTCTCCATCCAGCCCGGGGGATTCCGGCCTCCCGAGGTCCTGGCCCAATCCCTCAGCGACGCTCGAAGCGCCCTCTCCCGAGGCGCACGCCTGCGCACGCTGTACCAGCACACCTCACGCCACTCGCTCTCCGTGTTCGGATACTACGAGCAACTGGAAGGCGACACCGAGGTACGCACTCTCGATGAAGTTGGCGAGCGCCTCTTCGTCTTCGACCGCACTGTGGCCTTCATACCGGCGAACAAGGATCGCAGCATCGCGCTGGAGATCCGCCTCCCGGCCCTCGTCGAATTCCTCGCCATCACCTTCGAGCGCCTCTGGCGCCTGGCCACTCCCATGTATCCGCATTCGGCACGACTGCCTTCGGGCAACGGCATCACCACCCGTCAGCGAGCCATCGCCACCCTCCTCACAGAGGGCCTGACCGATGCTGAGATCGCTGCCCGCCTCGGCATGAACGTCCGCACCGCCCGCGTCCACATAGCCAAACTCGCCACCACCCTCGGCAGCGAAAGCCGAGCCCAACTCGGTTACCTCATAGGACAGTCCGGAATCCTCGACCAGAGATCGTGACGTGCAACTGCCTTCGCGCGGAATCGCGTCGCTTCAACCCACGGGAGGGAGCGCAGCATGCCCGTCGAGCACCCGCCTCACGAAGTCGAGCAACTCTGCGAAACAGGCTCGGCCCTATACGTCCGGGCTCTGCGCGAAGGCCGGATCCGAAGTGAAGACACTGAACAAGCGCCCTGCCTCTTAGACTTCGGCCTCCTCCATCCGGACATCAACGACATGCAGTGGCTGCGTCCCACCGCCCCCGCCGTCGCCCTCCCCCGCCTGCTCCGCGCCATAGAGGACGAGATCACAGACCAGCGGCAGCGAGAAGAACGCCTCGCCGCAGCATTCGGGCCGTTCATGGCCCTCGACTCCCGCCTCGCCGCCGCCTCCGAAGCCCCCACGATCACCGTCCTCGACGGCCTCGAACGCATCAGTGCCGCCATTGATCGGGCCATGAACGACGCCACGGAGGAATTCCTCGCCGTGCAGCCGGGCGGCACCCGTCCTCCGGAGACCTTGGCGGACGTCTTCGACCGCGACCAGGCGCTCCTCAACCGAGGCTGTCGTATGCGAACCCTCTATCAACACACGACACGCCACTCCCTGCCCGTACTCGCCTACTTCGAGCGGCTCGAAGGCGACGCCGAGGCCCGCACCCTCGACGAAGTCACCGAACGACTCTTCATCTTCGACCGGACCGTGGCCTTCATACCGGCGAGCAAGGACCGCAGCCTCGCCCTGGAACTGCGCGACCCAGCCGTGGTCGACTATCTCGCCGTCAGCTTCGACCATCTGTGGCGCCTGGCCACTCCCATGTGGCCCAAGTCCGCACCCCAGCCCCCGGAAGACGGCATAACCACCCGCCAACGAGCCATCGCCACCCTCCTCACAGAGGGCCTGACCGACGCCGAGATCGCCGCCCGCCTCGGCATGAACGTCCGCACCGCCCGCGTCCACATAGCCAAACTCGCTACCACCCTCGGCAGCGAAAGCCGAGCCCAACTCGGCTATCTCATAGGGCAGTCCGGGATCCTGAACCGAGAATCCTGAGTCATCGCGAGCAACCCACAGCCCATGAATGGCCATCTTTGCGCCATTTATCCCCGCCTCAGTGAGATGCGCTGCAACAAGATGACTCTGGCGGCGCATCCCCAGCCGCACCAAAGTGGATTTCGGCGGAGCAAGCCCGGTTCGGGCCGATCTGCCGGCGATCGGTCCTGCCGAACGTCCTGAGGCAGGGCCTCGCTTCCCTTTGAGTCGTGCCGGCCCGCGGCCCCCCTGGGGGGCCGGGGCGACGCCCACAACACCAGGCGTGTCTAACCGCGGGGGGGGGGATCTATCGCCCGGACCACGGACAATTAGCCGGGGGGGGAAATA
>NZ_JBHYIG010000394.1:0-7450 GCF_042740015.1 Streptomyces sp. NPDC059037 | reverse complement strand
CTGTGGTTGCTCGCGCAGTTCCCCGCGCCCCGAAAGGGCGCTACAGCACCGGGAGGTTCTTCCGGAGCTCGAAGGCGGTGACTTCGGAGCGGTACTCCTCCCACTCCTGCTTCTTGTTCCGGAGGAAAAAGTCATAGACGTGCTCGCCGAGCGTCTCGGCGACCAACTCACTGCGCTCCATCAGCGCAATCGCCTCGCCGAGGTTCTGCGGCAACGGCTCGATCCCCATCGCGCGACGCTCGCCGTCACTCAGCGCCCATACGTCGTCGTCGGCGCCCGGCGGCAGCTCGTACCCCTCCTCGATGCCCTTGAGGCCCGCGGCGAGCAGCACGGCGTACGTCAGATAGGGGTTCGCGCCCGAGTCGATCGAGCGGACCTCGACCCGCGCCGAGCCGGTCTTGCCGGGCTTGTACATCGGGACGCGGATCAGCGCCGAGCGGTTGTTGTGGCCCCAGCAGATGTACGAGGGTGCCTCGCCGCCCGCGCCCGCCGTGCGCTCCGAGCCGCCCCAGATGCGCTTGTAGGAGTTCACCCACTGGTTGGTGACCGCGGAGATCTCGGCGGCGTGCTTCAGGAGGCCCGCGATGAAGGAGCGGCCGACCTTGGAGAGCTGGTACTCGGAGCCGGACTCGTAGAACGCGTTGCGGTCGCCCTCGAACAACGACAGGTGCGTGTGCATACCGCTGCCCGGGTGCTCGGAGAACGGCTTCGGCATGAAGGTGGCCTGCACGCCCTGCTCCAGGGCGACCTGCTTCATGACCAGGCGGAAGGTCATGATGTTGTCGGCCGTGGAGAGCGCGTCCGCGTAACGGAGGTCGATCTCCTGCTGGCCGGGGGCTCCCTCGTGGTGGCTGAACTCGACCGAGATGCCCATGGATTCGAGCATGGTGATGGCCTGGCGGCGGAAGTCCATGCCCACGTTCTGCGGGGTGTGGTCGAAGTAGCCGGAGTTGTCGGCGGGGGTGGGCCGCGAGCCGTCCAGCGGCTTGTCCTTCAGGAGGAAGAACTCGATCTCGGGGTGGGTGTAGAAGGTGAACCCGAGGTCCGAGGTCTTGGCGAGGGCCCGCTTGAGGACGTAACGCGGGTCCGCGAAGGACGGCGATCCGTCCGGCATCAGGATGTCGCAGAACATCCGCGCCGTGCCGGGGGCCTCCGCGCGCCAGGGCAGGACCTGGAAGGTCGAGGGGTCCGGCTTGGCGATCATGTCCGATTCGTACACCCGGGCGAAGCCCTCGATGGCCGAGCCGTCGAAGCCGATGCCCTCGTCGAAGGCCTGCTCCAGCTCGGCGGGTGCCACCGCGACCGATTTCAGGAAGCCGAGGACATCCGTGAACCACAGGCGTACGAACCGGATGTCGCGCTCCTCCAGAGTCCGGAGCACGAATTCCTGCTGCTTGTCCATCTTCCGCTTCCACCCATCCTTGCTGGTCAGGCCGCCTGCGTCCGCGCTTGTTCGCGCTGTGTTCGTACCTGGGGACACATCGGGGCTCATGAGCATCCCACCACACGGTTTCGAGCGCGTTGCGGAGCTCGTGCCGCCCTGTGCCCATAGTGCCTGCTGATCGGCGCCCCCGTAACAGCGGGCCGCCCCTGACTCCCCCTACAACCCGCACGGCCCGCCCACTGCCATCGGCGAACCCCGCTCGACCGGTTCCGCCACACGCGTCACGCCCTTTCCTCCGTTCTCGCGCGATCACGCTGAGCGCCGTGGTCGCCGCCGCGCTGCCCGCCCACCCGTCAGCAGGTCTTCCAGCCCGGCCGCAGGCATTTCAGCCCGTCCGGCGATTGAGGACGAACTCGGCGGAGCCGGTGATCGACGGCCACCTCGCGGCCGGCGGAGCCGGAAAGTTCCGGGAAGGGGCAGGGCTGGGGAAAGGAACCCGCCCCTACGCCAGCCTCGGCAGCTCCTCCCGCGACAGCCGCCCCCACATCCGCTCCCCCCGCACAAACCGCTCGACCTCCCCCACCGCGTACTCCCCCAGCCTCCGCACCTCACTCCCCTGAGCCCCCGCGATATGCGGGGTCACCAGCACATTCGGCAGGGCGAGCAGCGGATGCCCCGCCGGCAGCGGCTCGGGATCCGTGACGTCCAGGAAGGCGTCGAGGCGCCCCGCCCCGCACTCATCGGCCAGCGCCTCCGTGTCGACGAGCGAGCCCCGCGCCGTGTTGATCACCGTCCCCCCGTCCGGAATCAGCTTCAGCATCTCCGCGCTCACCATCCCCCGCGTCTCCGGAAGTTGGGGCGCATGGACGCTGACGATCGAGCTGCGGCGGCACAGCTCGGACAGCTCCACCAGCTCCGCGCCGAGCCCGGCCGCCTCGTCCGCGGTGACATACGGGTCGGTGAGCAGCACCCGCAGGCCCGTGTCGGACGCCCGCAGCGCCGCGATGACCCCGCGCCCGATCCGGGACGCCCCGATGACGCCGACGGTACGGGCGTCCGCGCCCGTACGGCCGGTGAAGGGCGGCCACCCCGCGCTGTAGCCGGCAGCGGTGGACAGCGCCCCCTTCGCGGCGAAGGTGATCGCGGCGAGGGTGTACGCGACGACGGGCCCCGCGTTGGCGTCGGCCGCCGACGACACCACCACGCCGCGGTCCCAGAGCGCGTCCGTCACCACGGGTTTCACCGACCCGGCGGCATGCACGAGGGCCCGCAGCCGGGGCGCGTGCGCGAGCACCTCCGCCGTGATGGGCGGGCAGTTCCAGCCGGTGACCAGGATCTCCGTCCGGGCGAGCACCGCCCGCGCGTCGGGCCCCGTGAGCGACCCGGTGAGCAGGGCGGGCGCCAATTCCACGCTGTGGGCGAGCCGTTCGCGTATGTCCGGTGCGAACACCCGCTCCGCCACATCGGCGCTCATGGCGAGCGCCGTGATCGGCGGGCCCGACGACCGGTCCGCCAACTGGCCCGTCAGCTCTGCCTGGTCTTCCTGGTCTTCCTGGTCTGCCACGCGTGACCGCCCCTCGTAGTAACCGGTTACCCATCAGCGCCTGGAGGCTAGGCCGAAGTCGGGACGGTGGTCAAGAGATCGCGGGTCCAAGGGGGTTGACCGGGGTTAGTAACCGCTTTAGATTCCGGTCACCTTGTTCCGACAACGGAGGGGCTGCCGTGTCAGCGGTGACGAAGGACCGGACGGAAACCGAGGCGGTGAAGCCGCCCGGCAAGCTCAGCATCAGGCCAAATGGCAACAAAACCAGGCGTGATGAGCGATGGAAACGGTTTCACGCCTCGCGGGTCCTGCTGCTGCTCATGGCGCCGGGCGTCGCGTACTTCCTGGTCTTCCACTACGGCGCGTTCATCGGCAACGCCGTGGCCTTCAAGGAGTACGTCCCCTTCGACGGCCTGTGGGCCAGCCCCTGGGTCGGCCTCGAGAACTTCGACCGGATGTTCGGCGACCCGGACTTCTGGCACGCGACCTGGAACACCCTCTTCCTCGCGGTGCTCCAGCTGGTCTTCTTCTTCCCGGTCCCGTTCGGCCTCGCCCTGCTCCTGCACAGCCTGACGTCGGACCTGACGCGGCGCTTCGTGCAGTCGGTGGTCTATCTGCCGCACTTCCTTTCGTGGGTCATCGTCGTCGCCCTCTTCCAGCAGGTGCTCGCCGACACCGGACTGCTCAACTCCGTGCTTGGGCAGGCCGGTCTGCACTCCGTCGACATCATCGGCAACCCGGACGCGTACCCCGCGCTCGTCGTCGCGCAGGTCGTCTGGAAGGACGCCGGCTGGGGCACGATCATCTTCCTCGCCGCGCTGATGCAGGTGGACGAGCAGCAGTACGAGGCCGCCGCGATCGACGGCGCGGGGCCCTGGCGCCGCTTCTGGCACGTGACGCTGCCGGCGATCCGGCCGGTCGTCATCCTGCTCCTCATCATGCGGCTCGGCGACATCCTCTCCGTCGGCTTCGAACAGATGCTGCTGCAACGGCAGTCGGTCGGCCCCGAGGCCGGAGAGGTCCTGGACACCTTCGTCTTCTGGCAGGGCATCGTCGGCGGCGACACCGGATACGCCGCGGCAGCCGGCCTGTTCAAGGGCGTGGTCGGCGCGATTCTCGTCTTCGCGGCCAACAAGGTCGCCCATCGCCTCGGCGAGCAGGGGGTCTACAAGTGAGCACGACGACCGTGAAGTCCGCCCGAGCCACGAAGTCCGCCCGAGCCATGAAATCCGCCGCGGCACGCCCCCTACGTCCCGCCTGGATGGAGCAGCCGAAGCCCGTCACCCAGGTCGCGAAGTTCCTCGCGATCATCACCATCCTGGTCCTGGTCTTCGTACCCTTCCTCGTCATCGTCTCGACGTCCTTCGCCTCGAACCGCGAGGTCGTCGCCAACGGCGGCTGGGTCCTGTGGCCCGAGCACCCGACCCTGCGCGCCTACGAGCAGGTCTTCGCGGGCGGCATCGTCTCCAAGGCGCTCGGGGTGAGCGCCGGGGTCACGGTCATCGGCACCCTCGCCTCGCTCGCGTGCACCACGTTCCTGGCGTACGCACTGAGCCGCCCGAACGTGTACGGCGGCAAGCCGATCCTCCTCGTCGTCCTGTTCACCTTCCTCTTCCCGCCCGGCATGATCCCCGCGTTCCTGCTGGTCAAGGGCGCGGGAATGCTGGAGAGCTACAGCGCCCTGATCGTCCCGGTGCTCATCAACGTCTTCAATCTGGTCGTGCTCCGCGGCTTCTTCCAGGGCATTCCCGAGGAGATGTACGAGGCGGCGCGGCTCGACGGCGCGGGCGACTGGCAGATCCTGTGGCGGATCGTCCTTCCGCTCTCCAAAGCGGCCCTCGCGGTCGTCGGCCTCTTCTACGCGGTCAGCTACTGGAACGCCTGGTTCCATGCCTCGATCTATCTGGAGTCCGACCACTGGCCGCTCCAGCAGGTCCTTCGTACGTACGTCATGGGCGGCTCCCAGATAGCCGACACCGGCCTGAGCGACGCCTCGAACGTCTCGGCCCCGCAGACGATGCAGATGGCCGTCCTGGTGATCGCGACCGTGCCGATCCTGATCGTCTACCCCTTCCTGCAGAAGTACTTCACCAAGGGCGTGCTCACCGGCGCCATCAAGAGCTGAGCCACCTCCCGCATCCAGAGCTGAGCCACCACCTCCCGCATCAAGAGCTGAGCCAACTCCCGTGCTCCCCCGAAAGGTTGACACCGTGTCCGGTTCCTCGATGTCGCGCCGTACGCTGCTGCGCTCCATAGCCGTCGGCGGTGCCGCCGTCGCCGCTCCCTCCCTGCTCACCGCCTGTTCCACCGAATCCGGCGGCGGCGGTTCGGTCTCCAACGCCAACAAGAAGGCGGCGCCCTGGCCGACGTACACACCCGCCAAGGGCCCGAAGCCCGATCTCGCGCCGAGCGCCGAAGGCGTGCAGCCCGGCTTCACGAAGTACCCCCAGAAGCTGATCGAGGCGACCGCCGAGAAGCCGGGCACCGGCAAGCAGAAGATCAAGGTCATGACCATCACCTACGGCACCCCGCCGAAGCCGGTCGGATCGAACAAGTACTGGCAGGCGATGAACGAGGCGCTCGGCGTCGAGGTCGAGTTCTCGGTGGTGCCGGACGCGGACTTCCGCTCCAAGATGTCCACGCTGATGTCGGGCGACGACCTCCCCGACATGATCAACTTCGGTGGCGGGTACGTCCTGCCGCGCGAGTCGCAGTTCGTGAAGTCGCGCTGCGCCGACCTCTCGGAGCACCTGTCCGGGGACGCCGTCAAGGACTACCCGAACCTCGCCAACATCCCCACGTACGCGTGGGAGGGCATGGGCCGGGTCGCCGGGCGCATCTACGGCCTCCCGATCGAGCGCGCCAAGGTGCAGGGCGCGATGTTCATCAACCGCGAGGCCTTCGACAAGGCGGGCTACAAGCCGGGCATGGCGGCGGCCGACTTCCAGACGATGGCCAAGGAGGCCTCGCAGAACAAGAAGTACGGGCTCGGCGCATCCTCGGTCGGCTTCTTCGGCTACCTCTACCACGCGATGTGGCACGGCGCGCCGAACCAGTGGCAGATCAAGAACGGCAAGGTCACCGACATGTACGGGACCGACGAGTTCAGGGCCGCGCTCGAGTTCATGTCCAAGATGCGCAAGGCCGGCTCGTACAACTCCGACGCCACCTCGATCTCCCAGGTGGACCTCAAGACCCAGTTCTACAACGGCACGGTCCGCTCCATGACGGACGGCTGGGGCGCGGTCATCTCCAACGCGCAGGGCATCAAGGACGAGTTCACGCTGGACGCCGCCGTGCCGTACGTGGTCGACGGCGCGACGCCGGTCTACCAGCAGAACCGCGGCTGTTTCGGCTACACCGTCATCAAGAAGGCGTCCAAGGACCGCGTCAAGCTGATGCTGCGGGTCCTGGACTGGCTGGCGTCCCCCTTCGGCTCGAAGGAGTACGAGCTGATGCACTCGGGCGTCGAGGGCACGCACTTCGCGTACGACAAGAACGGCGACCCCATCCCCAACTCCCTCGGCCTGGTGGAGAACAGGACCAACCTGCCGTTCGCCTACCTCATGGACGCGCCGCAGCCGCTGTACTTCCCCGGCTTCCCCGACCTCACCAAGCGGCTGCACACCTGGGAGCAGGCGGTCGTGCCGAACCTGGTGCGCGACGACCACTGGGGCCTGATGTCGGACACGTACAACCGGCAGGGCGCGTCGATGCAGCAGATCATCGAGGACGGTGTCACGGCGATCGTCTCCGGCCGCAAGAAGCTGTCGGACTGGGACGCCGTCTACCAGAAGTGGCAGGCGCAGGGCGGCAGCAAGTCCCACGACGAGTTCGCCAAGGAGTACGAGGCCGCGCACTGACGCGGGGCGCAGGGGCGGGATGATGGTCCGGGGCGGGTTGTCGTGGGGGCAACCCGGCTCCGGACTCTGCCACTTGAGGCACTAAAGGCACTAGAGGCGTATATGAGGAGACACTGTGGGTGAGCGGGTCACCATCCGTGATGTGGCGGCGCGCGCCGGCGTCTCCGTCGCGACCGTCTCGCGGGTGCTCGCGGGCAACTATCCGACGTCCACGGCGTCGCGTGCCAAGGTCCTGCGGGCCGTCAAGGACCTCGACTACGTCGCTAACGCGCACGCGCGCGCGTTGGCGGGCGCGGGCCGCAAGACGGTCGCGGTGCTCACCTTCGACGTGGTGAGCTCCTTCTTCGCGCATGTCGCGCAGGGTGTGGAGATGGAGGCCGCCCAGCGCGACAGGCTCACCCTGGTCGCATCGACGGGCAACGATCCGGCCCGTGAACTGGCCCTGGTCCAGATGATGCGCGAGCAGGCCGCGGAGGCGGTGATCCTGGTGGGCGGGGTCATCGAGGACGACGAGTACCGCGAGCGGATGGCGCGGTACGCGGAGGCGCTGGCGGCGGCCGGCTCGCGGCTCGTCCTGTGCGGTCGGGCGGGGGCGGGGGCCGGCGGGGGCCCGCCGGGCGGGGCGGTCGCCCACCACGGCGGCGGGGGCGCCCACACCCC
>NZ_JBHYIG010000393.1:0-7670 GCF_042740015.1 Streptomyces sp. NPDC059037 | reverse complement strand
TGTGTGGGCTGGTTGTGTCCGAGGCTGGCCGCGCCGCGCGCGCCCCCCCCCCCCCCCCCCCAACACCCGCCGCCACGGGGCGGTTCAGGCTGGCCCCTACAGCCCTACAGCCACCCCGCGAACTCCAGCAGCAGCTCCGCGTCCTGCTCGCGGCCGACGCGGCGTGCCCGTACGCCCGACTCCACGGCGCGGAACAGCGTCCAGCCCCGCAGCCGCTCCTGGTCGACGTCCAGAGACTCCGCCAGCTTCTTCACCCGGCGACGGGTGATCGACGCCCCGGAGGGGGACGCGATCAGGTCCTCGACGCGGTCGCGTACGAGACGTGCCAGGTCGAAGGCGGGCTCCCCGACCACCGGGTCGGGCCCCACCGCCAGCCACGGCACCCGGTCACCCTGAAGCACCTTGCTCTGCCGGAACGTGCCGTGCAGCAACCGCACATCCGGCGCCCCGGCAAGCAGCTCCTCCCGCGCCGCCAGCGCCGCGTCCACCAGCGGCGCGACCTCCCCGTCGGCGGCCGCCGACGCCCGCATCGCATCCGCCTGCCGCCCGGTCCGCTCGGCGACCGTCTCGCAGCGATGGCCCGGCGGCGGCTCCACCCACAGGCGGCGCAGCGTGCCCGCCGCTTCGAGGAGCGCCTTGGCCTCGGGCAGCGAACGTACCGACACGTCGCGGTGCAGCCGTTCGAGGAGCAGCGCGCCGTCCGTGGCGGAGGGGTCCAGGAGCCGTACGGCACCGAGCCCGGCCCAGTGCGCAAGCGCCACCCGCTCGCTCTGCGGCCGCGACCTCGGCGGCACCAGCTTCAGGACGGCGGGCGTGCCGTCCGCGAGCCGTACCAGGACGACGAGGCTGCTGCGCCCGCCGGGCACATGGACCCGCTCGACGGTCAACTCGCGTAGCGCGACGGCCTGTTCCACCGCCTGGGGCAGCTTCTCCAGCCAGTCGTCGCCGTCCTGCGCCGTCTCACCGAGTGCGGTGATCAGACGCTGCGGCGGTTCGAAAGCCATGCGCGAGTTGTTTCCTTCCTGAGCGGGTCATGAGCGGGTCACGAGTGGGTCATGAGCGGTCAGCCTGAGGTGCCGAAGAGCCGGACGTGGCGGACCGCTCGGCGAGACCAGGGAAGGTTACGCTCCCGCCCCGCCAGCGCGCCGCACGGACCGCCGCCTCCCGCAGCGCCTCGGCGGCGCTGCCACGCCGGGCGCCGGTGGAGGCGCGTACGAGATCGGAGTAGACCCCCGCGACGCGTTCCTCCAGCTCCGTTGCCAGCCGCACGGCGGCCGCCGAGTCCGGCACCGCGAACGGCAGCTTGTAGGCGGCCGCCGACGGCTCGGGCTCGCCGCCCAGATCGCGTACGGCGCGCTGCAGCTCGTCGCGGCGTGCGCGATGCGCGTCGTACGCCGTGCGCGCCTCCCCCCTGCGGTCCTCGCCGATCCGGCCGCCGACGACCCCGTAGCCGTACACGGCGGCGTGCTCGGCACCGAGAGCCGCCTGCACCGCTTTCAACTCGTCCTTGGCATCGCTCACTTGGCGTCCTCCGTCAGCAGATAAGCGTGTGCCGCGCCGGCCGCCGCCACCGACGCGAGGAGCCTGGCGAGCTCGGCGGGCGCATCGAGCAGGGCGCTCGCGCGCTGTCCCGCCAGCTCCCGCTCGGCCTTCGCCAGATCGCGTACGGCGGCCTTCTCGTCCCCGGGCACGGACGGGGAGGGGGTCGGCGACGGCGGTGCGGAGGCCGATGCCGACGGGGACGGCGGAGCGGTCTGCCCCTCGGCGAACGCCGCCTGGTGCCGCTTCACCTCCGCCCGCAGCGGTTCGAGCCGTGCGGCCAGCGCGGGATGGGCGGCGAGGACGGCGTCGTACCGCCCCAGAAGCTCACCGCTGTCCCGGGCGCCACGCGCGCGCAGCCGCCCGGCGGCGGAAGGACGCTCGTCCGCGTCCTGCGTGGAGGTGGAGTCCGAGCAGCCCGAGAGCAGCACGGCCCCGGCCGCTCCGGCGGCCCCGGTCAGCAGACTCCTCCGGCGCGGCCCTGAACGGTGGCGCGAGGGGATGGGATACGACGGCACAGCAGACGTCCTCGGAAGGAAGGCCAGCAAGGCGGGCAGTCAGCAGGGGGAGGTGAGGGGGCGGCAGGTGAAGTGGCGAAAGCGGCGGAAGCGGGCAGAGGCGGGGCGGGTGACGGGGCCGGGGCGTTCGAGACCGCCGTCAACCTGGTGATCACCGTACCTTCGGCCCGGCTTCGTACTCGCGAGCGGCTCGGCGCCGGTCGGAAGACGGTGCGACAACCGGACGACAGCCGGACGACAACGGGCCGACGGCGGCCACCGGCGGGCGGCAACACCCTTCGGGACCGGATACCCTTTGACCTGACACGCGACGATCCCACAACAGCACACGCGGCCGAGGAGTCACCCGGATGAGCACCACCCAGAGCGAGAGGCTGCGAGAACTGCTGGAACCGCTCGTCAGCTCGAAGGAACTGGATCTCGAAGAGATCGAAGTGGCCTCGGTCGGACGCAAGCGGGTGCTGCGCGTCGTCATCGACTCCGACGACGGCGTGGACCTGGATCAGATCGCCGATGTCAGCCGCGAACTCTCCGAGAAGCTCGACGAGAGCGACGCGATGGGCGAGGGGGAGTACACCCTCGAAGTCGGCTCCCCGGGCGCCGAGCGCCCGCTGACGGAGCACCGCCACTACCTGCGTGCCGTCGGCCGTCTCGTGAAGTTCCAGCTGACGGAGGGCGGCGAGCTGACCGCCCGCATCCTCGAGGTGGACGACGAGGGCGTGGATCTGGAAGTACCGGGCGTGAAGGGGCGCAAGCCCACCGCCCGCAGGCTCACCTTCGACGCGATCGCCAAGGCGCGCGTCGAGGTCGAGTTCAACCGCAAGGACAAGAAGGAAGAGGAGGCGTAGCCGTGGACATCGACATGAGTGCCCTGCGGGGTCTGGTCCGGGAGAAGGAGATCTCCTTCGACCTGCTGGTCGAGGCGATCGAGTCGGCCCTCCTCATCGCCTACCACCGCACCGACGGCAGCTTCCGTCGCGCCCGCGTGAAGCTGGACCGCGACAGCGGCCATGTGACGGTGTGGGCGACGGAGGACCCGGCGGACCTCGAAGAGGGCCAGGAGCCCAAGGAGTTCGACGACACCCCGTCCGACTTCGGCCGGATCGCCGCGACGACCGCCAAGCAGGTCATCCTGCAGCGGCTGCGCGACGCCGAGGACGACGCGACGCTCGGTGAGTACGCGGGCCGCGAGGGCGACATCGTCACGGGCGTCGTCCAGCAGGGCCGCGACCCGAAGAACGTCCTTGTCGACATCGGCAAGCTGGAAGCCATCCTTCCGGTGCAGGAGCAGGTGCCCGGCGAGGAGTACCCGCACGGGATGCGCCTTCGTTCGTACGTCGTCCGGGTGGCCAAGGGTGTCCGCGGCCCCTCCGTGACGCTGTCCCGTACGCACCCGAGCCTCGTCAAGAAGCTCTTCGCGCTCGAGGTGCCGGAGATCGCCGACGGTTCCGTCGAGATCTCGGCCATCGCCCGCGAGGCCGGCCACCGCACGAAGATCGCGGTCCGGTCCACCCGCTCCGGGCTCAATGCCAAGGGCGCCTGCATCGGTCCGATGGGCCAGCGCGTGCGCAATGTCATGGCGGAGCTGAACGGCGAGAAGATCGACATCGTCGACTGGTCGGACGACCCCGGCGAGATGGTCGCCCACGCGCTGTCCCCGGCGCGGGTCAGCAAGGTGGAGATCGTCGACCTCGCGGCCCGTTCCGCGCGGGTGACGGTGCCCGACTACCAGCTCTCGCTCGCGATCGGCAAGGAGGGCCAGAACGCCCGCCTCGCCGCGCGGCTCACCGGCTGGCGGATCGACATCCGCCCGGACACCGAGCAGCCCCAGGGCTCGGCCGACTCCTGACCGAGCGCCCACCGAGATCTGATCAAGACAACAACCGTTCGATTTTTGCCCCAAAGGGGTGAGGTCGGTACGGGGAGGTAGACTTAATCGTGTCTGGCCGGACGCAAGCCCGCGCATGCCCTGAGCGCACCTGTGTGGGGTGCCGGGAGCGAGCGGCCAAGAGCGATCTGCTGCGCATCGTGGCGAAAAGGGGCGCCTGCGTCCCTGATCCAAGCGGTACGCTGCCCGGCCGGGGTGCCTATGTACACCCCGTCCCGGTCTGTCTCGACCTGGCGGTCCGCCGCCGGGCGTTCCCGAGGGCCTTTCGAGGACCGGGTCCGCTCGACACGGCGGAGTTGCGCCGAGTCGTCGAGTCAGTTGCCCAGCAGGCAACACCGTAAGGAAGGTCGCGCGGAACCCCGCGCGGCCCTGGTATTCCGCGAGTTGGAAGTAGGTCGAGATTGCGATGAGCACTCGATGAGCACGCGATGAGTACGCCCATGAAGTAGCGACGGTCCGGCGTAACCCGGACCTAAAAGGAGCGAAGTGGCTAAGGTCCGGGTATACGAGCTCGCCAAGGAGTTCGGCGTAGAGAGCAAGGTCGTCATGGCCAAGCTCCAAGAACTCGGTGAATTCGTACGTTCGGCGTCCTCGACGATCGAGGCGCCCGTAGTACGCAAACTGACTGACGCATTGCAGCAGGGTGGCAACGGCAAGCCCGCCGCCGCCAAGCCGGGAGCGCCGCGCAAGCAGGCCGCCCCCAAGCCGGCGACGCCGTCGGCACCGTCCCCCGCGCAGGCCGCCCGTCCGGGTCCGGCCGCGCCCAAGCCGCCGGCGCCCAAGCCCGCCGTCGCGGCCGACAAGCCTGCCGCATCGCCTGCGGCTCCCGGCCCGCGTCCCGGCCCCAAGCCGCCGACGCCCAAGCCGGCTCCGGCAGCCCCCGCGGCTCCGGTCACCCCGGCAGCGCCTGCCGCCCCGGAGTTCACCGCTCCGCCGGCCGCTCCCGCTGCTCCGGCCGCCTCCTCGGCTCCGGCCGGACCCCGTCCGGGCGCCCGCCCGGGTGCCCCGAAGCCCGGCGGCCGTCCGGCCCCCGGCCAGGGCGGTCAGGGTCAGGGCGGTCGTGGCGACCGCGGCGACCGTCAGGGTGGCGCTCCGCGTCCCGGCGGCCAGGGTGGCGCCCCGCGCCCCGGTGGCCGTCCGGCAGGACCGCGCCCCGGCAACAACCCCTTCACCTCTGGTGGCTCCACCGGCATGGCGCGCCCGCAGGCGCCCCGTCCGGGCGGCGCCCCGCGCCCCGGCGGCCAGGGTGGCCCCGGTGGTCCCGGCGGCGCCCCGCGTCCGCAGGGCCAGGGCGGCCAGGGTGCTCCCCGTCCGCAGGGTCAGGGCGGCGCTCGTCCGAGCCCCGGCGGCATGCCTCGCCCGCAGGGCGGCGCTCCGCGTCCCGGCGGCGCCCCCGGCGCCGGCGGTAACCGTCCGAACCCCGGCATGATGCCGCAGCGTCCCGCTGCGGGTCCGCGTCCCGGTGGTGGCCCCGGCGGTGGCCGTGGTCCCGGCGGTGGCGGTCGTCCCGGCGGTGGCGGCGGCGGTCGTCCCGGTGGCGGCGGCGGCTTCGCCGGTCGTCCCGGTGGCGGCGGCGGCGGTGGCTTCGCCGGTCGTCCCGGTGGTCCCGGTGGCGGTGGCGGCGGTGGCTTCGCCGGTCGTCCCGGTGGCGGCGGTGGCCGTCCCGGCTTCGGTGGCCGTCCCGGTGGTCCGGGTGGCCGTGGTGGCACGCAGGGCGCCTTCGGTCGTCCCGGCGGTCCCGCGCGTCGCGGTCGCAAGTCGAAGCGGCAGAGGCGCCAGGAGTACGAGTCGATGCAGGCTCCGTCGGTCGGCGGCGTCATGCTGCCGCGCGGCAACGGCCAGGCGGTCCGCCTGTCCCGTGGTGCCTCGCTGACCGACTTCGCCGAGAAGATCAACGCCAACCCGGCGTCGCTCGTCGGCGTGATGATGAACCTCGGCGAGATGGTCACTGCCACGCAGTCCGTCCCGGACGAGACGCTGAAGCTCCTCGCGGACGAGATGAACTTCGTCCTGGAGATCGTCAGCCCGGAGGAGGAGGACCGCGAGCTGCTCGAGTCCTTCGACATCGAGTTCGGCGAGGACGAGGGTGGCGAGGAGTTCCTCGTCGCGCGTCCGCCGGTCGTGACCGTCATGGGTCACGTCGACCACGGTAAGACCCGACTTCTGGACGCGATCCGCAAGACGAACGTCATTGCGGGCGAGGCCGGCGGCATTACGCAGCACATCGGTGCGTACCAGGTCTCTTCCGAGGTCAACGGCGAAGACCGCAAGATCACCTTCATCGACACCCCCGGTCACGAGGCGTTCACCGCCATGCGTGCCCGTGGTGCGAAGTCCACCGACATCGCGATCCTCGTGGTCGCGGCCAACGACGGTGTGATGCCGCAGACGATCGAGGCGCTGAACCACGCCAAGGCGGCCGACGTGCCGATCGTGGTCGCGGTCAACAAGATCGACGTCGAGGGTGCCGACCCGACCAAGGTGCGCGGTCAGCTCACCGAGTTCGGTCTGGTGGCCGAGGAGTACGGCGGCGACACGATGTTCGTCGACATCTCCGCCAAGCAGGGACAGAACATCGAGTCCCTCCTGGAGGCCGTGGTCCTGACCGCGGACGCCTCGCTCGACCTGCGGGCCAACCCGGAGCAGGACGCGCAGGGTATTGCGATCGAGTCCCACCTGGACAAGGGCCGCGGCGCCGTCGCGACCGTCCTCGTCCAGCGAGGCACCCTGCGGGTCGGCGACACCATGGTGGTCGGCGACGCGTACGGCCGTGTCCGCGCGATGCTCGACGACAAGGGCGAGAACGTGGAAGAGGCGGGTCCCTCGACCCCGGTCCTCGTCCTCGGTCTCACCAACGTCCCGGGTGCCGGCGACAACTTCCTGGTCGTCGACGAGGACCGTACGGCCCGTCAGATCGCCGAGAAGCGTGCCGCCCGTGAGCGCAACGTCCGCTTCGCCCGCAAGGGTGTGCGGTTCTCCCTGGAGAACCTGGACGAGGCACTCAAGGCCGGTCTGGTGCAGGAACTCAACCTCATCATCAAGGGCGACGCGTCCGGTTCGGTGGAGGCTCTCGAGTCCTCGCTGCTCCAGCTCGACGTCGGCGAAGAGGTCGACATCCGCGTCCTGCACCGCGGCGTGGGTGCGGTCACCGAGTCGGACATCGACCTGGCGACCGGCTCCGACGCGATCGTGATCGGCTTCAACGTCCGTGCGGCCGGTCGTGCCGCGCAGATGGCCGAGCGCGAAGGCGTGGACGTCCGCTACTACTCGGTCATCTACCAGGCGATCGAAGAGATCGAAGCGGCCCTCAAGGGCATGCTCAAGCCGGAGTACGAAGAGGTCGAGCTCGGCACGGCGGAGATCCGCGAGGTCTTCCGCTCGTCCAAGCTGGGCAACATCGCCGGTGTTCTTGTCCGCTCCGGCGAGGTCAAGCGCAACACCAAGGCGCGCCTCATCCGCGACGGCAAGGTCATCGCGGAGAGCCTCAACATCTCCGGTCTGCGCCGCTTCAAGGACGACGTCACCGAGATCCGCGAAGGGTTCGAGGGCGGTATCAACCTCGGCAACTTCAACGACATCAAGATCGACGACGTCATCGCGACGTACGAGATGCGCGAGAAGCCTCGCGGCTGATCAACGCAGCTCGAACCGGGGCCGGTCGAGGGGAGGTAAATCCCGTCGATCGGCCCCGGCCGTGACCGGGTAGGGTGTTGTGGTGTGTGGGT
>NZ_JBHYIG010000392.1:0-7696 GCF_042740015.1 Streptomyces sp. NPDC059037 | reverse complement strand
GGGGGGCCCCCCCCCCGGGGGCTGTCGAGGTCACCGCGGGGGGCGCGGGGTTCTGCTACGGACTCGGGGTCGCCGACGGCCTGATCCGCTCCCGCACCAGCCGCTGCGCCCTGGTCGTCGGCTCGGAGCGGATGACCGACTGGGTGGACCCGGCGGACGTGGACACCGCAACCGTCTTCGCCGACGGCGCGGGCGCCGCGGTCGTCGTACCCGCCGAACGGACCGGCATCCACCCGGTGGTGTGGGGCGGCGACGGCGACCAGGCCGCTCTGGTCGCCATCCCCGACCGGCACGGCCGCGTCACGATGCGCGGCCAGGCCGTCTACCGCTGGGTCACCACCGAACTGGCCGCGGTCGCGGAGGAGGCCTGCGCGCGCGCCGGGATCGCCCCCGGCGACCTCAAGGGCTTCGTCACCCACCAGGCCAACCTGCGCATGATCGAACGCCTCGCCGCGGGCCTCGGCGCCACGAACGCCGCCGTCGCCCGCGACATCGTGGAGACCGGCAACACCTCGGCGGCCTCCGTGCCGCTCGCGCTGTCCCGCCTCATCGACCTGGGCCAGGTCCGGTCCGGCGACCCGGTGCTGCTTCTCGGCTTCGGCGCGGGGCTCAGCTATGCGGCACAGGTGGTGTCGTGCCCGTGACCGTTGGATGCGTGACCGATGGATACGTGACGGGTGGATAGCTTATGTAAATGGTCGAGGTTTGCGACTCCGCGAGATTCTCGCTGCCCGTGCAGCACGTCGAATATTCGCCGCGGTCCGGCCTTCTTTGAGGTAGGTTCCGGAAGCGGTACGCGCTTGAATGGGGGAAGTACATGGGCAGTGCAGGAATAGGCGACAATGACCACCTGCGCACGGTGCTGGATGTTGTCCTCAAGGAAACCGCGGATTTACTCGGTCAGTCCCCGGATGTCATCGATCCTCAGCGCGCATACCTCGACTACGGCTACAACTCACTGGCCGCACTTGAACTGACCAGTCAATTAGGCAGGGCCTTCGGCCTGGAACTGCCCATGACCATGCTGTTCGACCATCCCAATCCCGACGCGGTCGCCCGATATCTGGTGTCCCGTATCGAGATGCCTGCCGATACGACCGCGGCCGATGAGAATGTGGCGGACCCGGCACCCGCCGATGCCGCACCGGCCGAAGACGCGGCCCCCGCCGATGACGACCCCATCGTGATCGTCGGCGTGGCCTGCCGGTACCCCGGCGGCGTCGACTCGCCCGCCGCACTGTGGCGCCTCGTCGAGGAGCGCCGCGACGCCATCTCGGAGTTCCCGACGGACCGCGGCTGGCCGCTGGCCGAGCTGTACCACCCGGACCCCGACCACCCCGGCACGACGTACTCCAAGTCGGGCGGCTTCATCACCGGCGCCACGGAGTTCGACGCCGACTTCTTCGGGATCAGCCCGCGCGAGGCCCTGGCCATGGACCCGCAGCAGCGGCTGCTCCTCGAAGGCGCCTGGGAGGTCTTCGAGGACGCGGGCATCGACCCCGCCGCACTGCGCGCCACCCCGACCGGCGTCTTCGCCGGCGTATCAGGCGTCGACTACAGCTACGTGGCCCGCTCGGGCGGCTCAAGCCTCCAGGGCTACTGGGGGATCGGCACGCTCCCGGCGGTCGCGTCGGGCCGGGTGGCTTACACCTTCGGGTTCGAGGGCCCTGCGCTGACGGTGGACACGGCGTGTTCGTCGTCGCTGGTGGCCACTCACCTGGCCATGCAGTCCCTGCGCCGCGGCGAATCCTCGCTCGCCCTGGTGGCCGGAGTGACGGTGGCGTCGACGCCGACGGTGTACCAGGAGTTCTCGCGCCAGCGCGCCCTGTCCGCCGACGGCCGCTGCCGCTCGTTCGCAGCTGCGGCGGACGGCACCGGATTCTCCGACGGGCTCGGAGTGCTGCTCCTTGAGCGGTTGTCGGATGCGCGGCGCGCCGGGCGTCGGGTGTATGGGGTGCTGCGCGGTTCGGCGGTGAACCAGGACGGTGCGAGCAATGGGATGACGGCGCCGAACGGCCCGTCCCAAGAGCGGGTGATCCGGGCGGCGTTGGCGGACGCGGGCCTGTCGCCGGCGGATGTGGACGCGGTGGAGGGCCATGGCACGGCGACCGTCCTTGGCGATCCGATCGAGGCACAGGCGCTGCTCGCGACGTACGGCCAAGACCGGGCGGCCGGAAGGCCGTTGTGGCTGGGTTCGCTGAAGTCGAACATCGGCCACAGCCAGGCGGCGGCGGGCGTCGGCGGCATCATCAAGATGGTCATGGCGATGGGTGCCCAGTCGCTGCCGGCGACGCTGCACGTCGATGAGCCGACGTCGAAGGTGGACTGGTCCTCGGGCGCGGTGGAGTTGCTGCGCGAGGCGCGGGAGTGGCCGCGTGCCGGGTCCCGTCCGCGGCGAGCGGGAGTGTCGAGCTTCGGCGCCAGCGGCACGAACGCACATGTGATCGTGGAGGAGCCGCCGCCGTTGGAGACTCCGGCGGAAGCCGTGGAGCCTGAGGGCGGGCCGGGTGGCCCGGCAGTGTGGGTCCTGTCGGGCAAGCTGCCGTCGGGCCTGACGGCACAGGCCCGCCGCCTGCGCGAATGGGTGGCCGCACGCCCGGAGTTGAACCCCCTGGACATCGGCTACTCCCTCGCGACCGACCGCGCCCAGCTCTCCCACCGCGCGGTGCTCATCGGCAACGACCGCACCGAACTCCTCACCCGGCTGGCCCAGATCGAGCACCCGGCGCCCGGACAGGACACCGCCCCCGGCGCGACCGCAAGGCCGGGCCGCGTGGCATTCATCTTCCCCGGCCAGGGCTCCCAATGGGCGGGCATGGCGGTCGAGTTGCTCGCCACGGCGCCGGTCTTCGCCGAGCGGATGGCCGAGTGCGCCGAGGCCCTCGCCCCGTACGTCGACTGGAACCTCATCGACGTGCTCAAGGGCGAACCGGACGCGCCCACGCTGGAGCGGGTCGACGTGGTGCAGCCCGCCCTGTTCGCCGTGATGGTGTCACTCGCCGCACTGTGGCGCTCGTACGGAGTCGAGCCCGAAGCGGTCGTCGGCCACTCCCAGGGGGAGATCGCCGCCGCCTGCGTCGCCGGCGGACTGACCCTTGAGGACGCCGCCCGGATCGTCGCCCTGCGCAGCCAGGCGATCGCCACACTCGGCCGCGGCGGCGGCATGCTGTCCATCGCCGAATCGGCTGCGGACGTACGGGCACGGCTCGCCGTACTGTCCACGGACCTCTCCATCGCCGCGGTCAACAGCCCCTCGTCGGTCATCGTCTCGGGCGGCTCCAAGGCGCTGAACGAGCTCTACGAGGACTGCGTGGCGGAGAACGTCTGGGCGCGCTGGATATCCGTCGACTACGCATCGCACTCCGCGCAGGTCGAGGACGTCCGGCAACGCCTCGCCACCGACCTCGCGCCGGTCAGCCCCCGTTCGACGGCGATCGACTTCCACTCCACCGTCAAGGGCGCACTGGTCGACACGGCGACGCTCGACGCCGCCTACTGGTACGACAACCTGCGCGACCCGGTGCTCTTCGAGGACGCCGTCAGGGACCTGGTGGGCCGCGGATACCGGACGTTCATCGAGATCAGCCCGCACCCGGTGCTCGCCGCACCGATCAGCCACACCGTCGAGTCGGCAGCCCCCGACACCCGTGCCGTCGTCAGCGGAACCCTGAAGCGCGACCAGGGACGCATCGAGGACTTCCTGGGCTCGGTCGGCGAGGCGTATGTGAACGGCGTCGACGTCGACTGGTCGGCGGCCTTCGCAGGACGGCGGGCGCACCGCGTCGAACTGCCCCACTACGCCTTCACCCGGCAGCGCTTCTGGCCCGCCACCGGCGCCGGAGACGGCGGCGCCGACCTGCCCTCCGCAGGCCTGACCCCCGGCCGCCACCCCTTCCTGGCGGGCCAGGTACGCCTCGCAGGAGACCTCGGCCATCTCTTCACCGGACGCGTGGACCTGGAGCGGCAGCCCTGGCTCGCGGACCACACCGTCTTCGGCGAAGTGGTCGTACCGGGAACGGCGTTGGTGGAACTCGCCGCGGCTTCCGGCGCCCGCCTGGGCGCACCCGTGGTCGAAGAACTGACCCTGGAGTCCCCGCTCCTGGTACGCGAGGACGGCATCGGCATCCAACTCCAGGTGACGGAGCCCGACGCGGGAGGCCGCGCCGCGTTCACCCTGTACTCGGACGACGGCACGGACGGCTGGACCCGCAACGCGTCGGGAGTCCTCGCATCGGGAGCGCTTGAGGGGCAGCCGGGCCCGGTCGCAGGGCGGTCGGCTTCGGCTGCCGGGCAGGCGGACCCGGCCGACGGGCAGACGGACCCCGTCGACGGACGGTCGGTCTCGGTCGCCGGTCAGGCGGACCTGGTCGCAGGGCGGTCGGCCTTGGTCGCCGGGCAGTTGGACCCGCCCGGCGAGCAGCCGGCCCCGGCCCCCGCCCCCGAGCCGGACCGGTCCGCCGTCTGGCCGCCGCAGGGCGCCGTCGCCATCGGGCTCGGTGATCTCTACGGCCGGCTCGCGGATCGTGGCATGGAGTACGGGCGGGCCTTCAGGGGTCTGCGGTCCGCCTGGCGGTTCGGGGACGAGATCTGCGCCGACGTGCTCATCGACGGCACGATGGACGACCTCGACCCCCGCCACCTCCTGCACCCCGCGCTGCTCGACGCCGCCTTCCACGCCGCGTTCGCCGACCGGGCGGGCGACCGCGACGCGGGCTCGGCGATGCTGCCCTTCGCCTGGTCCGGCGTGCGGCTGTACCCCGGCGACCGCGCTCCGCAGGCACTCCGGGTCCGCCTGACCCCGGTCGGTGGCGACGCCGTACGGATGATCGCCCGGGACGACCAGGGGCGCGTCGTCGCGTCCGTGGACTCCGTCCTCGCGCGACCTGTGTCCACGGCCCAGCTCGCCGCGGCGCGTGCGGTGACGGCCGACTGCCTGTTCGCGGTGGACTGGACACCCGTGACACCGACGGCGGCACCGGCCGAGGCCATGGCGGTCCTCGACGCGACGGCGCTCGATGCGACGGCGTTGGGGGTGACGGAACTCGGCGCGACGGAACTTGGCGCGACGGAACTTGGCGCGACGGCGCCCGGTGCGACTGGGCCCGGCGTGACGGCGCCCGGTACGACGCCGCTCGGAGTGACCGCCGGGACCGCCACCCCCCACCCCGCCTGGGTAATCGCCCCCCTAGGCTCGCCCGAGAACGCCACCGCCGTGCCCGACGCGGCGCGCGCGGTCGCCGCCCAGGTGCTGGCCCTGCTGCGTGACTGGCTCACCAACGCCCAACTCCCCGACACCCGCCTGGCGTTGGTGACCCGATCGGCCGTGGCCGCGCGCCCCGGTGACGAGCCCGACCCGGCGCTCGCCCCGGTCTGGGGTCTGGTCCGCAGTGCGCAGGCCGAGCATCCCGGCAAGTTCGCCCTGGTCGACCTCGACGCGGACGCCGGCGAGGCCGATCTCGCCGCGGCCCTCACCCTGGGCGAGCCCCAAGTCGCCGTACGCGAAGGCGCCTTGCTCGTGCCGCGCATGGCCCGCAGGCGGCCCGCCGGGACGCGCCCCGTGCTCGACCCGGAGTCGACGGTCCTGATCACCGGCGGCACCGGCGGCCTCGGCGCGCTGGTCGCCCGGCATCTCGTCACCGAGCACGGCGTACGCCATCTGCTCCTCGCCAGCAGGCGGGGCAGGACCGCCGAGGGCGCCGACGCCCTGGCGGACGAGCTCACCGGGCTCGGCGCACAGGTCAGCATCGAGGCCTGCGACGTGTCGGACCGGGCCGCAGTGGCCGGGCTGCTCTCCGGGGTGGCCGGTGAGCATCCGCTGCGCGCGGTCGTGCACGCCGCCGGTGTCCTGGACGACGGTCTGATCACCTCCCTGACGGAGGATCAGCTCGACCGGGTGCTGCGGGCCAAGGCCGACTCGGCCTGGCATCTGCACGAACTGACCGAGGGCCTCGACCTCACCGCCTTCGTGCTCTTCTCCTCGCTCGCCGGAGCGATCGGCGGCCCCGGCCAGGGCAACTACGCCGCCGCCAACACCTTCCTCGACGCGCTCGCCGCCCGGCGCCGTGCCCAAGGCCTGCCCGCGGTGTCGATCGCGTACGGCCTGTGGGAAGAGCACAGCGACATGACCGGCCACCTCAGCAGCGCCGACGCAGCGCGCCTCGCACGCAGCGGCGTCGTCGCCCTCTCCGCCGACGAAGGGCTCCAACTCCTGGACGCCACCCTCGAATCGGCCGACCACCTGGTCCTGGCCGCGCGGCTCGACATGGCCGCACTGCGCACCCAGGCCGCCACCGGCATGGCGCCTGCCCTGCTGCGCGATCTGGTGCCGGCCGCGCCCGACCGCCCCGCCGCCGCGTCCGCCGCGCTCCTCGACCGCCTTGCCGACCTGACCCGCCCGGAGCGCGAGCGCGAACTGCTGCGCCTGGTACGCGCCGAGATCGCCGCGGTCCTGCAGTACCCGGGACCCGACGCGATCGCCCCCGACCGTGCCTTCAACGAGATCGGCTTCGACTCCCTGGGCGCCGTACAACTGCGGAACCGGCTGAACGTCGCGACCGGACTGCGGCTCCCGGTCACCGCGGTGTTCGACCACCCCACGCCACGGGCCGTCTCCCTGCTCCTGGCCGACCGGCTGTACCCCGCCACCGATGACTGCTCCACCGGGCCCGCCGCCACCGCCGACGACGGGACGTCCGACCCGGCGGCGGGGCTCGACGCCATGGACGCCGAAGACCTCGTACGAATGGCCCTGCGCGGCGACGACGTGTGATTGGAACCCAGATATGCCTGTCGACAACGAGGACGTAGTAGAAGCACTCCGGTCGGCGTTGAAGGACAACGTCCGGCTTCGGCAGCAGCAAGAGCTGTCCCAGGAGCCGATCGCCATCGTCGGCATGGCCTGCCGGTACCCCGGCGAGGTCAACTCCGCGACAGATCTCTGGCAGTTGGTGGACGAGGGCAGCGAAGCGATATCCGGCTTCCCCGCCGACCGCGGCTGGGACCTGGACGCGATCTACGACCCCGACCCGAGCAACCCCGGCACCAGCTATGTGCGCTCCGGCGGTTTCATGTCGACCGCGACGGAGTTCGACCCCCGGTTCTTCGGGATCAGCCGACGCGACGCCCTGGCCATGGACCCGCAGCAGCGGCTGCTCCTCGAAGGCTCCTGGGAGGTGTTCGAGGACGCGGGCATCGACCCGGCCTCGCTGCGCGGCAGCCGGACGGGCGTGTTCGCCGGCGTGATGTTCCAGGACTACGCCTGGCTGGCCCGTGCCCGCGCCGACCAGGTGGGCGGACGCTGGGGGATCGGCAACCTGGGCAGCTTCGTCTCGGGCCGGGTGGCTTACACGTTCGGCTTCGAGGGCCCTGCGCTGACGGTGGACACGGCGTGTTCGTCGTCGCTGGTGGCCACCCACCTGGCGATGCAGTCCCTGCGCCGCGGCGAGTCCTCGCTGGCCGTGGCCGCCGGCGTGACCGTCCTGGCCACGCCCGACGTCTTCGTGGAGTTCTCCCGGCAGCGCGCACTCTCCCCGGACGGCCGCTGCCGCTCCTTCGCGGCGGCGGCGGACGGCACCGGCTGGGCGGAGGGCATGGGCGTACTCCTCCTTGAGCGGTTGTCGGATGCGCGGCGCGCCGGGCGTCGGGTGTATGGGGTGCTGCGCGGTTCGGCGGTGAACCAGGACGGTGCGAGCAATGG
>NZ_JBHYIG010000391.1:0-7740 GCF_042740015.1 Streptomyces sp. NPDC059037 | reverse complement strand
GGCTCGTGGGTTGAACCACACACGCAGCCCGGTGCCAACCATAACCCGGCCCCCCCCGCCGACCCCCCCGGGGAACTGTTTGGCCCCGGGTTTGACGTTGCCCGGGGGGCGCGGCGCGGCCCTGCGGCGCAGGGCCGACCGGAGCCAGACCTTGTCGTGCGCGCCGAAGCGGTTCAGGAGCCGCAGGTCGCCGCGGAAGGCGCGGGAGGCCAGGCCCGCCAGGAAGGGGGCAGGGAGCAGCACGCCCGACCACGTGTGGAGGGTCACCACCAGCGCCCGGCGGCCGACCAGTTCGGCGAGGAACGGGAGGTAGAGGCAGGCCGCCGTCGCCACGCACACCCCCATCAGGACCGCCGTCAGGCGATGCGCCCACCGCTGAGCGGGAGTGAAGCGCGCGACCTCAGACCGCCGTCGGCTCGTCGTCACGGCCATTCGAATCACCCACCCAGGCGTCGACGTCGTAACCCCGGCGCTCCCAGTACCCCGGCACCACCTCGTCGGTGAGCTCGATCCCCGAGAGCCACTTCGCCGACTTGTAGAAGTACATGGGGGCGACATAGAGGCGGACCGGGCCGCCGTGGCTGTGGCCCAGGTCCTTGTCCTGCATGCGCAGGGCCACCAGCACATCCGCCCGCCGCGCCTGCCGCAACGTCAGGCTCTCGCTGTACGTCCCGTCGAAGCAGGTGAAGCGCACGGCGCGGGCCGTGGGGCGCACGCCCGCCGCGTCCAGGAGCCGGGAGAGCCGTACGCCCTCGAAGGGGGTGCCCGGCACCCTCCAGCCCGTCACGCACTGGACGTCGCGGACCAGGCGGGTCTGGGGCAGGGCACGCAGGTCCGCCAGCGAGTGCGTCGTCGGCCTGTCCACCAGGCCGTCGATCTTCAGGCGGTACGACGACGCGTCGCGGTGCGGGACGGACGAGGCCACCGAGTAGTAGCGGAAGCCGCCGCCGTTGGGGAGCAGGTCCGTCAGGCCGGTGGGGTCCTTGTCGGAGGCGGCGCCCAGGAAGGACTCCAGGCCCCGCTGGAGGGGCGGCGCGGCGGCCACGCCCGCGACGCCCAGGCCGAGCATCCCGAGGACAAGACGGCGGCCGACCGGTGCGCCGCCGCGCTCGCCGTAGTCCTCTTCGGGCTGGTGCGGATGGGGAGTTGTCACCCTTCGATTCGAGCACCCGCGGCCCCCGGGGTACAGGGGCCGCGGGTGTCCGTCAGCGTTCCGTCATATCCGGACGCGCCGCCTTCTCCAGCTGGAACGCCTCGTTGCCCAGGCCGATCCTGGCGTGCGCGTCCGGCTTGGTGGAGCGCAGGACCGCGCCGTAGACCACGCCGATCAGGGCGGCCAGCAGGATGATGCCGGGCAGCACCCAGCTGAGCTCCGAGCCGGGGCCCGCGCCGACCAGGACGTCGAAGTCCTTGACCGTGTAGCCCGCGATGACGAGCAGGCCGGTCGCGGCGAGCGCGGACGCGGTGATGCGCCAGGCCTGGGCACGGGCGGCGCCGCGGCGCACGAAGAAGACGATGACCGCGACGGACGCCGTGGCCATGAGGAGGATGACGCCCAGGGCGCCGATGTTGCCGAGCCAGGTGAACAGGTGCAGGACCGGCGCGGTGGGGTCGCCGAACGGGCCGTCGTCGGTCACCGCGAAGGCCACCACGATCAGGACGGAGACGACCGTCTGGAGCAGGGAGCCGGTGCCGGGGGCGCCGGTGGAGGTGTTGGTCTTCCCGAACGCGGCGGGCAGCAGTCCCTCGCGGCCCATGGCGAAGGCGTACCGCGCGACCACGTTGTGGAAGGAGAGGATCGCCGCGAACATGCCGGTCACGAACAGGACATGGAGTACGTCGGTGAAGGCTCCGCCGAGCCGGGACTCGGTGAGCCCGAAGAGCAGCCCCGCGCTCTGTTCCTGCGCGGCCGGGACGATGCCGGAGGGGCCCGCAGCGACCGTGAGCGCCCAGGAGCTGATCGCGAAGAAGAGCGCGACGAAGCCCACCGCGAAGAACATCACGCGGGCGACGACGACCTGCGGACGGCTGGTCTCCTCGGCGTACACCGGCGCCTGTTCGAAGCCGGTGAAGGCCGCGATGCAGAAGCAGAGCGACGTGGCGACGCCCGCGCCGGTGAGGGTGTCCGGGTTGAAGGCGTGCAGGGACAGGCCCTCCTTGGCCGGGTCGGCGATGGCGGCGATGTCGAAGATGACGACGAGCGCTACCTCGACCAGGAGCAGCACGCCGAGGACCCGCGCGTTCAGGTCGATCTTCAGCCAGGCGAGCACGGCGACGACGGCGACGGTGACAAGTGCCGGTATCCACCAGGCGACTTCGACCTCGAAGTACGTGTTGAGCAGTCCGGAGACCTCGAAGCCGAGGAGGCCGTAGAGGCCCGCCTGCAGGGCGCTGTAGGCGACGAGCGCGACCAGCGATGCACCGGCGCCCGCGGTGCCGCCGAGGCCGCGCGATATGTACGCGTAGAAGGCGCCCGCGTTGTGCACGTGACGGCTCATCTCGGCGTACCCGAAGCTGAAGAGACCGAGGACCACGCCGAGGACGAGGAAGAGCAGCGGCTGTCCGACGACACCCATCACGCCGTACGTGGTGGGCATGACGCCGGCCACGACCATCAGGGGCCCGGTCGCCGCGAGCACGGAGAGCAGCAGTCCCGCGGTGCCGAGGCGGCCCGCGCGCAGGGCCCGCTCCTCGCCCACGTAGGTGCTGATCCCGCTTTCGGTGGCGGCGCTCGCGGCGGGTGCTCCGGCGGCTCTGCCGCCGCTCGTACTGCTCGAACTTCCCGTCGCCATGGCGCGGTGGTCCTTTCAGGGGGGACGAATGGGTGCGGTGGGTCAGGCTGCTCCGCGCGCGACGTCGCGCGCGGCGGTGAACGCCGTGTACGGGTCCCGGTCCGGGTACGACCAGGGGTCTTTGGTCGCGTGCCGCCCGATGCGGTGGAACAGCGCGGCCGCCTCGGCGGCACGGCCCTCGCAGAACTTCGCGTGGGCAAGGAAGTTGAGGTCGACGCGGCAGCGCGGATGGGCCCTGCTCTCGGGCATCTCCCACTCCAGCCACCAGTCGAAGGCCGCCTTCATGACCTGGCGGGCCCGGCGGCCCGTCCAGTGCCCGGAGGCCGCGGGGTCGGCGGGCTCGCTGCCGATGGTGGCGAGGACGCGGTAGCGCTCGGCGTGCGCGATGACGGGAAGGACCGCCAACGGCGAGTCCGCGGGGGCCTGTTCGGCCGCCCAGGCGGCGAAGTCGTACACCTCGTGCAGCGGGTCCTGGCCCGCGGCGGGGCGCCGTTCGGCGAGCCTGGCCACCATCAGATGGTGGGCGTGATGGTGCTCGGGGTGCCGGTGGCGGACCTCGTCGAAGAGCCGCACGACGTCCTCCTCGCGGCCGAGGGTGCGCTCCAGGGTGAGCAGCGCGAGCCAGGGCGTGGGGTCGGCGGGGACCAGCGCCGCCGCCTCCCGGCAGGCTTCCCGCGCCTTCTCCGGGCGCCCCTTGCCGCGCAGCGCGAGATGCACCGCGGCGTAGGCGAGCAGCACGGCGGCGTCGGTGCTCTCGGGCTCGGCGAGCCGCCAGTCACGGGTCCAGGCGGTGGTGGAGTGCTCCTGCGCGAGTACGCCGAACCGGTGGCCCCTGCGGTCCCAGTCGTCGCCGGTGGCGGCGAACAGCGCACGGACCTCGGTCCAACGGCCCTGGGCCAACGCGGTGCGGGCGGTGACCAGTTCGGCGTCGTCGAGCGCGGAGTCGAAGGTGTGCGCCGCTCGCTTGCGGGAACGGCCCAAGGGGGGTGGGGGTGGTGACACCGCGGGACTTCCTCCCCGGCGCGGCTCGCTTACGGATGATCACGCTTAGCAAAGCGGTAGGCAGCGCTCCAGTCAAGGTCAGCCCGTCGTGACGGCCTTCACCAACTCGTTTCAAATCCCTCAGACTTCATCCCGACCTGCGTGGCTGCCCGCTTGGACACGGTTCGGACAACTGCCGCCGATTGCTCGGCGGCAGCGGCGAACGGACCTCTCAGCTCACGGACTTGGCGGCCGCACGCCCGGCCGCGCGCCCCGAGAAGAGACAGCCGCCGAGGAAGGTGCCTTCGAGCGAGCGGTAGCCGTGCACTCCCCCGCCGCCGAATCCGGCGGCCTCTCCGGCGGCGTACACACCGGGAAGCGGATCCCCGCCCTGCGCCAGGACGCGCGACGAGAGGTCGGTCTCCAGGCCGCCGAGTGTCTTGCGGGTGAGGATGTTGAGCCGCACCGCGATGAGCGGGCCCGCCTTCGGGTCGAGGATCGGGTGCAGGGGAGCCGCCCTGATGAGCCGCTCCCCGACGAACTTGCGGGCGCCGCGGATCGCGGTGATCTGCAGGTCCTTGGTGAAGGGGTTGACGATCTCGCGGTCGCGCGCCTGGAGCGTGCGGCGCAGCGCCGCCTCGTCGATGAGGGGCTCCTTGGTCAGGGCGTTCATGCCGCGCACGAGCGCGCCGAGATCCTTCTCGACGACGAAGTCGGCGCCGTGGTCCATGAACGCCTTGACGGGGGCCGCCACATCGGCACGCGCGCGCTCGATGACACCGCGCACGGACTTGCCGGTCAGATCGGGGTTCTGCTCCGAGCCGCTGAGCGTGAACTCCTTGCCGATGATGCGCTGGTTGAGCACGAACCACGTGTACTCGTACCCGGACTTCATGATGTGTTCCAGCGTGCCCAGCGTGTCGAAGCCGGGGAAGAGCGGGACGGGCAGGCGGTCGCCGCGCGCGTCGAGCCAGAGCGACGAGGGGCCCGGCAGGATGCGGATGCCGTGGTTCTCCCAGATGGGATTCCAGTTCTGGATGCCCTCGGTGTAGTGCCACATGCGGTCGCGGTTGATCAGGCGGGCACCCGCGCCCTCGGCGATGCCGAGCATCCGCCCGTCGACGTGCGCGGGTACGCCCGCGACCATCCGCTCGGGCGGAGTGCCGAGCCGCTCGGGCCAGTTGGCACGTACGAGATCGTGGTTGCCGCCGATGCCGCCGGACGTCACGATCACCGCCTGGGCCCGGTACTCGAAGGATCCGGTGACCTCACGGCTGCTGGCCTTGCCGCGCTCGACGCCGGAGGGTTCGAGGACCTCTCCGGTGACGGTGTCGACGCTGCCCGCGCTGCGGGAGAGACCGGAGACGCGGTGGCGGAACTTGAGCTGGACGAGGCCGCGGGCGACGCCTTCGCGGACCCGTCGCTCGAACGGTGCGACAAGGCCCGGTCCCGTCCCCCAGGTGATGTGGAAGCGCGGCACGGAGTTCCCGTGCCCCTGCGCGTCGTACCCGCCGCGCTCGGCCCACCCCACGACGGGGAAGAACCGCACGCCCATCCCGTGCAGCCAGGACCGCTTCTCGCCGGCCGCGAAGTCGACGTACGCCTCGGCCCATTTCCGCGGCCAGTGGTCCTCGGGCCTGTCGAAGGCGGCGGTGCCCATCCAGTCCTGCAGGGCGAGCGCGTGCGAGTCCTTGATCCGCAGGCGCCGCTGCTCCGGCGAGTCCACGAAGAACAGTCCCCCGAAGGACCAGTGCGCCTGCCCGCCGATGGACTGTTCGGGTTCCTGGTCAAGGAGGATGACCCGGCGGCCGGCGTCGACGAGCTCGGCCGTCGCGGCGAGCCCGGCGAGACCCGCGCCGATCACGATCACATCTGCGTCGTAGGCCATAAGGGTCGTTCCTCCTAGTACGGGGGCGGGGGCGCACCAAAGGGGGGAGTTACTGGTGAGTCAGATCCTGAGTACCCAGGTGACCCACGTCAACTACCCGGTTCGGGTCACTCGCGGAGCGGGCCACGGAGAACGGGACTATCGTCGGCCGGGTACCCGCCAAGTCCCCACCCCGTGGCCCGCCTTGAGCACCTGTCCCGTCCCCCGTCTCGAGGTACGACGTGTCGGTCCTGATCCTCGTCCTCGGCGTATCGGCCGCCTGCTGCCTGGGCTTCGGCTTCGTGTTCCAGCAGGACGCCGCCCAGCGCGCCCCGCTGAGCGACTTCCTCTCGCCGCGGCTCCTGCTCGACCTGGTGAAGGTGCCGGAGTGGCTCGGCGGGATCGGCCTGATGGTGTGCGGCATGGTCCTCGGCGCGCTCGCGCTGGCCCAAGGTGAGATCTCCCTGGTGGAACCGCTCCTCGCCACGAACCTGCTCTTCGCGCTCACGCTCTCCCGCTACCGGACGAAGCAGCCCCTGGGACGGCAGGGCTGGGCGGGTCTCGTGCTGCTCGCGGGCGGGGTGACGGCGTTCATCGTGGCGGGGCAGCCGCAGGGCGGGACCGCGGAGTCCGGTCAGCTGCGGCAGTGGCTGATCATGGGCGTGATGGTGGGTACGGCGATGCTCCTCACGGCGTACGCGAAGGCGTCCCGGCACCGGTGGACGGTCGGGCCCGTGCTGCTCGGGGTGGCGGCGGGTCTCCTTTACGGGGTGCAGGACGCGTTGACGCGGGTGAGCGGGCAGCGGTTCGACGACGGGGGCCTGACCCATCTGCTGACGGGGTGGCAGCCGTATGCGGTGCTTGTGCTCGGCGTGACGGGGCTGCTGCTCGTCCAGAGCGCGTTCGAGACGGCGCCGCTGCGGATGTCGCTGCCTGCGCTGACTGCCGCGCAGCCCTTGGCGGGGATTGTGTGCGGGGTGGGTTTTCTCGGGGACCAGCTGCGGATGGATGCGGCGGCGCTGACCTGGCAGGTGGTCGGCCTCGCGGCCATCGTGGGCGGCATCGTGCTGCTCGGGTTGCACCCGGCGATGCCGCGGGCCAAGACGCGATTAGCGGTGCGGGCCCCGCTCTAGACCGCCGCTTCGCGGCGGATTTTCTCCCGCCCACCCACCCGATTGCCCGGCAGCGCAGCAGATCTCGCTTTTAATAATGGGCAGCATTACAGTTGCCCCATGGCCAGGACCTCAGGATCCGACACCCGGGAGAAGCTGATCCGCGCCGGGGAAGAAGTGTTCGCCGCGCAAGGCGTGGACAGCGCCCAGCTCCGGGACATCGTGCGGATCGCCGGGCAGAGCAATCCCTCCGCCGTCCAGTACCACTTCGGCTCGCGCGCCGGGCTGCTCGACGCCGTGATGGCCGCCCGGCAGACGCGGACCGAGCAGGTCCTCGAGGCCGAGCTCGCGCGGCTCGGGGACGCGTCCGACAGCCTGCCCCGCCTCCTCACCGCCCTGGTGAACGCCGAAGCCACCGAGCTCCGAACGGAGCGGGGCCGGCGCTGCCTGCGCATCTCCGCCCAGCTCAGCCACGAGAGCGGCGTACGCACCCGGACCCCGCACCCCACCATCGACGGCACCGTCTACTGGGAGCTGATCGGCCGCGTGGAGGACTGCCTGACGGCCCGACTCCCCGAGCCCGTACGCCTTGAGCGGCTCGACCTCGCGCTCACCCTCATCGGCGCCGCCATGGGCGACCGGGCCCGCCAGTACCTGGCCGGCACCACCCCCCTGACCGACGAGCCGCTCTTCCTCGCCGACCTCGTCGAGACCACCACGGCCCTGCTTGGGGCCCCCACCCCGCGGAGAGAACCATGAGCGAACTGCACGACCTCACCGGCAAGACCGTCATCATCACCGGCGCCGCCCGCGGCCTCGGCGCCGAGGCCGCGCGGCAGGCGGTCGCCGCGGGCGCCCACGTCGTCCTGACGGACGTGCTCGACGAGGAGGGCAAGGCCACCGCCGCCGGAACCGGCGCGGGCGCCCCCGGCGCGCCCCACCACCTGTAGTCCGCGGTGGACTGGGGGCGCGGCGCCCGGGTGGCGGT